>NZ_CDRQYH010000053.1:0-25517 GCF_977039595.1 Enterobacter sp. | reverse complement strand
GCAGGACTTTAATTTCCATACGAATCTCAAAAGTGATCATAAGCTCCCCTGTATTCAGAGGAGCAGATTAACCCCTGGATCAATTTTCAACCGCTGGGGTGGATCAGTTTTGCACCGTTGGTAACAGAAAGAACGGCTTTCCAGCATCTGGGCATCTTCAGGGTTCATGGTGACACCCTGATACTTTAACCCGCCTTCAAGTACCATTATCTTTCCGGCATTTTTAGAGCCGGTAAATGCAGCCATGTAGCCGCGAAGTCTTTCACGTTGTTCATCACTGAGAGCATTTTCAGCGGAGAGAAAACCTGAACTCTGAAGCCCCTGTTCAAAAATCTTTGCCGCAGATTCTTCAACAGCCATCGCGGCACCGATCACATCCCGGCCAGTTTTCATCGGCATCATGCCGCAAACGCCATCCAGACCGAACCCGCGAATGTGCATGATGTTTTTGACGGGAATGACGCGCTCGTTACCGTTTTCAGTGTATTTATATTCCAGCGTCCCGGTAGTAAGACGTTTAACCACCATGTTCTGCGGCAGTAAAGGCACCAGCGAAACCAGGCGGTTTGCGATGAATTTCTTCTCAATGAAGGCGTTCCCGCGCAGGCAAATACTGGCGACCACCATCAACATAAAGCGTGATGGTGTCATTTCTGAATTGGGTCGGCGGCACAGTATCGAATAGGCCGGATGATCAGTTGCCGCTTTACGCGAACCGTCAGGCTGTCGAACGTATATTTTCAGCGGAAGGGTTGAAATAGACTCGCTTAACAGTCTTACGCATGCCCACACAGCCGACAGCTGGATGGCTTTATCGGCCGTGACTACCTTTCCGCTGCTGCTGGTGCCAAACCATTCCTCCCAGAACGTGCCGGTAGTCAGGCTGATAGGCACACCGAGCCAGTTAAGCAGAGCGCTTTTCACCCTGCCTGGCTGTTTGTTTTTTTTCATCAGAAACCTACCATGATGGGATTATTGAAGAATCCGGAGAGATCCTGCTGGTCGTTACCACCGTTAACCAGAACGCGGCTCATTGCTGTGAACAATGCCGCCGGGCCATCAATCTTGGCCTCTGGTGTGGACTTGTTCGGGAAAATGTTCTCGTTCCGGTCAGGTTTGACGGTTACGTTGGACATCATCCAGTTCATTACCGGGTGATCGCTGTGATGGAAGCGGCCACCGTATACCAGTGCTTCGACCTCTTTCATCGCCTCAGAGAAATTGCGAACCGTCTGAGGTACTTCCACCAGTGGCAGCCCTTCTTCTGCCAGCGCAAGGCTGAACTGCGTCGCACTCCAAGGATCGAAGCCAATTTCTTTCAGACTCTCGCCAGCAACCCACACCTGCAGCTCTTCCTTAATCTGAGCATGGTCGATTACATCCCCGTCGGTAAGGATCAGCTTGTCCATCTCGGCCCACTTACGATAGAGCTCTGCCATCTGGCGTGAACATTTCTCAAGGCGCCCTTCCGGAAGCCAGAATTTAAAATCCGCATGAACGTGGCCACCTGGCGCGCGCCAGACTTTAGCGGCTGCACAGATATCAATTTTGTTTGAAAGGTCAACGCCCACCCAGGAGGGATAGGTTTTAAGTTCGTGCTGCGGGGCGATAAACTCGCATTTTTCCCATTTCATCATGTCCATCCAGGCAGACTCAGCGGTAACCCAGATATTCATGTGTTTGGTGAAAAAGTTAATCCTGGCCGAAACCTGCTCTTTCGCCTTTTTAGCCAGGCGGCGCAGGTCATCCCAGCGCTTACAGATACCCAGCCCCGGATTCGCCTTCTGCCAGACTTTTTCATCAAAGGGATCGTCACCTTCATCTAAGGTGTAGATGATTGCAAAAAACGTATCGTCTTTTACCAGTCCACGCAGCACCTTGATGGCGTAATCACGCAGTTCGTAGCAGATACCCTCTTTGTTGAAGCCCGCTGTGGTAATGCCGAAAAGCAACGACTGCAGGCGCGCGCCGGTTGCCGTCTCCAGAACGTCCCATACATCACGGGTTTTATGCGCATGCAGCTCGTCGACTATGGCGCAGTGGATATTCAGGCCGTCGAGGTTATTCGCATCTGATGATAAAGGCTCGAATTTGGAGGCGGTTTGCTCCTGGTAGATAGCGAGCTTGTTGAATTCGAAGATCCGCCCAAGAGTGGCTTTCGCCTTCTTGACCATATTTTTTGCATCTTCAAAAACAATTCGTGCCTGGTCACGGGTGGTTGCAGCGGAATAAACCTCCGCCCCGCCCTCGCCGTCTGCGCCAGACATATAAAGCCCCACGCCGGAGCAAAGTGTTGATTTGGCATTTTTACGGGCCACCTCAACATCTGCTGTACGGAAACGCCGAACCATCACCGGCCGACCGCTGCCGTCGTTACGCAGAACGGTTTCCCCCGTTTCTTCGTTAACCAGCGGGATAACAAAACCAAAAATATTAATCAGGATGAAAACATGCCAGTCCATCAGCTCAATAGGCTGGCCTGCCAGGGCGCCTTTTACGTGAGGCACAAAATTATAGAAATTCAAAATGTGCTGCGCGCGCGGCTCACTGAAGAAAATACCGCGCTCTTCGCCGTGTGCCAGATCATCAAGAAAACGCTGACAGGCAAGGCGCACATACTCACAGGCAATAATTTCCCCCGCCACCACCCTCTCGGCGTAGCGGATGCCTTCTGCAACCTTAGCCATTAATCCCTCGCTTTCATAAACTCGGCCAGCGGGTCAACCGCATCAGGACCTTTTGCATTCACTTTAGAGCGGCTGGCTGGCGTCATGCCGAACTCACCGAGCATAGCGCGCAGACGTTTCCAGGCATCAGCTTTCATGATGGCCGCCGGGTGGGCTTTGATCATCACATCCCCGCTCTGCGTTTCGGTCCGGTAGGTGTAGCCCTCAACTTCAAGCGTGTCGCAGTGATGCCGGTATTCGGTATAAGCCTCAACCAGCAGCTCAAGGGCTCTGGCGTCCAGCTGAGACATCACACCGATAGCATCGAGCTCGTCGGCCATCCGCTTAAACCAGTATTTCCCCTGCTTGTCGAAATGCTTCGGCGTTGGGGGTACCCCTGAAGGGGGTTTTGGTTCGTTCTCATTGATCGGGCGCTTTGATGGGTTACCCCTCACCAAACGTAGATGGGTCGGGGTTTTCGGTGGTCCAGACATAATCGAAAACTCCTATTAATCATCGAATGGGGGACCCCATAAAAAAGTTTTCTAACCTGCGGCGATGTGAAAAGAGGTTAGGCGGCGGTCCTTTGGCGCGTCGTTCCTGAACTTTCAACCCGCCCTCCCCCTCGGTCGATTCAAGTGAGAATTGATGTCATTTGAGTCTTTCAACCGCTGTCTTCGCCTTGTGGCAAGGCTTGCAGAGACTTTCGAGGTTTGACAGGTCATCGGTCCCCCCATTTGCTTTGGCAGTGATGTGGTCCACCGTCTCAGCGGGTGTATACCTTCCATTTCGCAGGCATTCCTGACAAAGGTGTTTATCTCTGTCGAGAACAATTGGGCGCAGCCTGTCCCACTTGCTGCCATAACCTCGCTGATGTCTGCTCTGTCCTCGCTGATGCTGATGCCAGCCTTCGTTAAGATGCTTGGGGCAATAGCCTGAGCGATCTGTGGTTGTTCCCGGGCAGCCACGCTTGCGGCATGCTCTCGGTATTAACGCAGGCATCAGGCTAACCTCCACGCCCGGCGTCGTTCTGTTCGAGGCGCTGAGTCAGGGTGGCGCTCAACCGGTTCGCCGTCAGCGTGGTCCACCAGCGAGTAACATGGATAGACCACAGAACCTCCCCAGGCATCACCCACTGCAAAATCAGCTGGCTTATTACTGTCCCATTGAGATAGCACACGGCTGATGCTATGAGGCGGTACGCTGTAGCACACGCCGTGTATAAGGCGCGGCAGCGTGATGAAGTCAGACCGTGTCTTGTCAGCAACAATCAGACGTTCGGCTACCTGCATCTGATACTGAGGTGGTCGACCAGTGCCCAAGTAAAAGCTCACAAGTGAATCAGGGAAGCGATACAACCATTCGCCCACCAGCTGAGTAAAGCCAGCGACGGGCAGCGCATCGTCTTCCAGAATAACTACACGGCAATCCTGCCACGATGCCCACTCAAGCGCGCGCCGATGTCCGGCATTAGCTCCGCTATATTGCTCATCAATCAGCATCGTACAAGCTGGCCCTATTGCGGCAGCCAAGGCGCTTGCCTGCTCAATCCGCTTATGGTGACCGACCACGATGAACTTCACTTGTGTTTCCACCATGCCACCTCCTTACCGAAGCCGTCAGTTTTAAAGATGGTATGAACCTTAGGGCCTGTGACGATTCGATCACCGAATGACTTTGCGGCCATACCGAACGCGCCCATATCCACCTGCGTTGCGGGTGCTGTCTCCATCTTCCAGAAGCGATGGCTCTCTATCCGGTAGTAGAGACGAATGATACGGTGCGCAAACTCCATGACGTCTTCACGGCTGCCACCAAGCAGGCCAGCATTAAGTAGTGGTTCATCACGATACTGCTCGATGAAATCGCTATACGCTTTGCCGTGGTGATTAGCCTTCATCCATTCGTCGGCATACGTCTTGTGCTCTGAGCCCACGTAAATTTTACCCGGCTCCATATCTGCCCAGGGCTCTCGCAACATTTCAACGTCAGTACCGTCCGTACACCAGACAAGGTGATACTCAGGGTGCGCACGTAGAAACTGATAGATGTGAAGCCAGCGAGCAAAGTAAGGACTCATGTCCACCGGCGGGACTTCAAACAAACCGGCACCAGTCGGCGACTCTTTTAATTCGTCAGCCAGGACAATCGGCAGCGCGCCGGATATTGAGTCTGCCCATGCCTGCAGAGCCTGCGGGTCGGGTTTCATCTTCCCGGCGCGCTGTGGGTCTGGCTGGTTCGTGAGCAGCGTCGTAATCACCAGGTTCGGATTGGTACCGTATGACGCGAATCCGGTATAACCACTATCGCGTCGGGCGTTGAATATCCCAACGTTGCGTTTCACCAGTGCTTCACGGTCAGGCCGGGGAATTGAGCGCGTGCCCTCTTCGTGCTCATCCATTGAGTGAATCAGCTTTTCAGAGCCGGCCACATCAGCGAACGCCCAGGTCGATAACCCGGCATTGTGAATGCGTAGCGCCAGATCGGGATGCTCGTACATGCCGCGACCGTATACAGGATCGAATCCGCCAACCTTCTCGATGGCGCTGCGGTGGTAGTAAAGCATCACGCCGCGCTGCCCGGTGTAAGCAACATGCTTATCATCACGGTACAGCTCCGCCATGTCGTGCAGCTTATTGCGACTGGCCAGATCCAGAAACTGGTAAGCCAGGTGCGGCTCAGGCGATTCGATGTAAGGGAGGTGCCAGTTGTCAGTGATAGGCCAGGCGTCATCATCCCATAAAAACAGATGCTCGCACCCGGCATTCATCAAGGCTGACAGGCTGGCGTTCTTCGAAGCAACAATGCCGAGTGATGTTTCATGGCGAAGCAGCTGCACGCCGTGGGGAACTACAGCCGCAGGTTTCGAACCATCATCCACAACAACCACCAGCGCAGCAGCTGGCAGGTGCTTCATGTGCTGTTCGATAGCTCTTTTCAGAACGTCGGCGCGCTGGTGTGTCGTTATTGCAATGCCAATCCGCGATGAAATTTCGCAGGCAGGTGCGTACGGGACACCATCAATAGTGACCTGCATTTGATTTTCCTTTTAGGCGTGAGCCTGTCGCACGGCAAAGCCGCCGAAAGTTAACGGTTTGCCCAGGCTCACAGCTGAAAGACTTTCTTTGATGTGCGCGTGCGATGCGCATAAAAAAGCCTCGCGTGTACGAGGCCGTATTTTTGCTTGTCTGTAACTTAGAGTTGTGACATCTATAAACGATAACAATGCTATGGACAGTCTGAATGAGGTTAGTGATGTATGTGCTTTACGTTATCCTGATGTTGCTTACTGCCATATGGATAGTTTTAATCTTCGATATTAACGAAGCGACTCATTATCTTATTCGATTAATAGATTATTTTGAGGAATTCTTTACGGGCCAATAAATCCAATTAAAAAGCCTGTACTCTATTTTTTTCCTGGCAGTTCGTCTTCCACGCTTTGTTATGCGCCAGGATGTCTTTCTTCGTCTGGCGGTCCATAACGTCGATGTCGTGATCAGTCAGGTAGATTGGCTTTACCCAGTCACAGGCGGTATCAACCACCACCGGGACGCTTCCACGTGTCACGCAGCTCGCGATCAACATCGTCATCAGGCAAGTGGTTAACAGTCTGCTGTACATTGCTGGCCTCTTTCGTTGTCTCTACCCGGCGCTCTGCAGCTGCGACCGTGGCCGCTGCGTTATCTTCGGTGCGCTGCTGGTCGGCTTTCGCTTCCGCTTTGCTGGTGCCGCGTGAATGACCTAGGCCAAATGCGGCGGCAATAGCAGCAAACACCGCGACAACGAGTCCGGTAATCATCTCAAGCGTCATATAACCACCCGCTCCTTTACCCAGCCATAAACAAACGCCTCGTTCGCGCTGCGCTGTTCTGCCAGCTCGAGATAACGCTGACCCTGGCTACAATTCAGAGCCCGAAGCATTACCAGCTCACCCTCTTTTCCGCGCCGGGAAAGATAGCTTTTTAACGCGCTGATAGTTCGCGGACCAATAAAACCATCGGCAATAAGATCGGGATAGAGTGTGCCCTGAATGTTGAACACGTTCAGCCAACGCTGAAACCATTTGGTCTGCACCGATGGGCCCATGTTTACGCCTGTGTCGCAGAGTTCGGCAGCGATGGCTGGTGATACCTCTGAAACAAGGTCGAAACGTGGCCCTGTCCAGTAGTCAGCAGTCAGGATATCCAGCGCCTGCTGGCGGGTAAGGTTACGCATATCACCGCTGTAACCGTGGGCGCGTGCTACCTCTTGCGTGATTCCCCAGTTTGTTGGGCCACCTTTATCGTCGGAGTGATTAACGTAACCGCCCTCTTTGCCAAGAATGGCGTCAAAAATTTCGTCTTTTGTCATTAGTGCCTCAGAAGATCGACCAGACGTGCCAGATTTCCCCGGACCTTCATAACAGCTGCGCATATCAGGAGGTTTGCCACCACCACCAGCCAACTGGAGTCACGATAGAGGCCGAAGATGAATTGCCACGGGATTACTGCGTAAATCAGGATGGTTATATACGCCAGGATTGATATAAAAGGACGGTGCCGGGCACCATGGCGCTGGTAGAACATCAGAACGACGACGATCACCGAGCAGATAAACGCGTTTAAGACAGCTGACGGGTCAATTACCATTTCCCCCTCCTCCGCGTAACCGTGAGAAAAAACCGAACAGGGTGTTCAGGTCCTGGTTATTAAGAAAAGTTAGGATTTTTATACACAGTGCAGACAGAATCACTGCACCGAGTGCATCCAGTGGTTTTTCATAATTCGATGCAGCATTTAGCCATGAGCCAACAAACCCGGCGCCAAGCACTCCAACAATGAATGAAGTCAGGAAATATGCAGCCAGGCGAGCACGCGTAAGGTTTGCAGCTGTAGCGACGTAAAACACCGCACCACCAAACGCTCCAAACACCACGCCGAAATCTGTATGAGTAAAGACACCGTACAGGACTGAGCCCAGCAGGCCGCCACCGAGAACTGCGCCAGTTCCGGTTAATGGATCGGACATTACGCCCCCTCTGTTATTGCTGTGAATCCTCTCAGAAAAATTGAGGGGAGATAAAAAAAGCCCGCTTTTAATGGCGGGCTAATGAGTTGACTATTTGTAAGGTAGGTGTGAGTAAGGCTTATGCTCAGAGGTGAAGCTGTATCGGCTGATTCACTATCGGTCCAGGAGAACCACCGGGCATTCAGTTACTTCCCACAACTCAAAGCGTAGCAGCAGTTTGCAAAACCATAAAAAAAAGCCTGCGTTTTATGGCAGGCTCTCAAGGAATTTGAAACTTGTATTGTTGTTGTCATGGTGCCGGGTGCCTCCCGGTGACTCTACCCCAGTCAGCAAAGCCGCGCGCATACCTGCAGATAGCAGTTGACTGGAACGCCCTTTCGCATAGAAAGGATTCACCACAAACACACTGTACTAGCCACTTAACAGTTAGGTCAAATTAAACAGGGAGAGAATAGACTATTCATTTTCAGCGACTTAAAGTAAATTTTAAATTTTCCGTTGATTTTTAAGTTGCTAATATCCTAAATTCACTACCCGTTCTCGTCTAATCAAGAAGTAGAAGTGAATCTTTTGTCGAGGGATGTGATGTCGCCTGTAAAGTCCCTCGTCTTTTTTCTCATTTTAATTTCCCTTACCTAGCATGCCAAAGCCACTACATATCCAGGGATGGCCTTCCAAGCTAGGTATCAAGCACCAGAATCGCTAAACTGAATGAATTTGAGGCACCTCATCCAACAAACCACCCCGGTTAGTTGGATTTCGACGAGATGCTTTTGGATGAGCGCTTAACCCAAGGGTCAGTATTTTCACACAGCAATTTTGCGAAAAGCAGCGCCCATTCAAAACTGGGTCGCTTTTCAGTCACTCCGGGTAACCCATCATCGCAGAACGAAAAGCTTAAACTGGAGCTGGCAGCGGGAATCGAACCCGCATCATCAGCTTGGAAGGCTGAGGTAATAGCCATTATACGATGCCCGCATTATGGTGCCGACTACCGGAATCGAACTGGTGACCTACTGATTACAAGTCAGTTGCTCTACCTACTGAGCTAAGTCGGCATTGGTCCGCCACCGGGGCCTCGAACCTCGTACTACAACATTAAGTTGCCGCTCTTCCCGATGAGCTAGTGGCGGTTTGGCGGCCCTTCCTGGAGGCCGCGCGATGATAAGTCGCACGCTCTGACCGGCTGAGCTAAAGGACCGGGAGCGAGATGATACATAAGTCAAACTAACCACGCAATATTCATGGTTTTTATGGTTGGCTGTATCCCCGTCTGATATCGTTAAATCGCCAAAAGTAACCACATCAGATATGGAGAATTGAATGACTCAATCAAACAAGCCGACAGGTGAAAACAAACAACAGCCGTCACCTCCGCAAAAACCTGTGGCACCACAGCCTGGCGAACGAAATCTCCGAACAGGCTGGACTGTCGTTGGTGACTCTGCTGAAGGACTCAGAAGAAAAGGTAAATAAGCACTGAAATTACAAGTGCACAAGCAGGGGTAAGGATTGTCGCAATCCTCACCCTTTCAAGTTCTCGGCTTATTCTGGAGTTTTCAAGCTTGCCCATCTCAGCCATTCTTGTTAAATCTGCAAGTCGATAGCGCCTAAGGATATTCAACGTCGAACGCTTAGCAGTAAACCCATTTGATTCAAAAACTGCATAATCATCGTCACTAAACCCTTTGTAATCGTCGTGATATAAAGCATAGGGCGTTGATGAAGCAAGGGCCCGCAATCGTACAGCGAGGACACACCGAACAAGATAGATAGCACACAACGCCCAGTAGACTAAAAACATTGAAATCCCGGCCGTGAGGTAATCCAGATCAGTGCGTTGCGTTAATAGCAAAAAAGACGAGCCAATCCCAGCAATTAATATACTTAATAACTTTTGACCGTTTTCTTTATTCAGTGCATTGGACTGGTGGATTTCTCGAATACAGTCTTCACCCTGCTTCTCAAGAAAAGTAACCAGTTCGTCATCAGCATCCAGAAAATAATCATCGGGTAGATTGTTCATTCCTTCCCCTGCCTCACATTCCGTAATGCAAGGATTTTACCTGAATAAATACCAACAGGTATTGGCTGCTTAAGTGGCAAAAAACCCGCTCGGAGGCGGGTTTGATTTCGTGCAGGCGCAATAACCTACGATTAGAAGCATACACGACAAGTTCGGACAAAATCAAGCTTAATGTGGCTAATATGCTAAATTTTGTTCACATCATCACGAAAGCTCGTTGCGTCCTGAAACGCCGAGTCTGCTTTTCTTTCTTCTCTATAGCAGACGTCGACAAGCCCCTCCAGAAACGGTTTCCAGTTACGGGTCCACGTTCTAACGTGCAGATCCGGGACTCGCTTCAGTATCGCTTTATAGGCTGCAGTAGACGGCACCCCAGAAAACCCATTTCCGCTGCAGCGCTCGCAGGTTTTAAACACAGGAGCGCCGCGCTCGCTTGTGGCCTTGCGGTCTAGAACCTCGCCTTTACCGCCGCAACGACAACGGGCGCTGATCGTTCCCTTGCCATCGCAAGCATCACAGACCGCCGGTACAACCTCTGTTACCTCCGTCCACTGCTCCCAGTCAGATGGTCGAACAGCACGAGAGCGGCAGGCCCAGTATGGCGCTTTACCCCATGGGTAAGAAACTTTGCGGGTAATCTGCTCGCGGGTTGTTCGTCCGGTACCGCTGCAACTGTGACATGTCACGCTGGTAGCCGCCGAACGGGAGTAATCAGCAAAGGCAAATTGTGCCAACATCTGCATGCACCATCCGAACTGCCCACCAGCTGCTTTGCGAACATTCTTCGGTGCGACATCCATCGCATATCGCGCCAGTGCATGAACTGCGAGCTTTTCATCCGTTTTGCTGATTCCCGCTTTACCGAAGAACGCCGCCAGGCCGAAGCGCGCGCGGCTGCTGGTGGTGCCAATCGCCGCCATTACATCTGTTCCTGTAAGGCGGTCCGGAGAAGTTCCCTTCACGTCGTCGCTGATGTGCATTCCCTGAGGACTAAAATGTTTGAGTGATGCTTCCAGTTTCATGCGGCCACCTGCTGTTTTTTATAGAAAACCACTTCACGAACCTGATCGCCGTTCATGAGCATGTCGTTAAAATCCCCGTTATCCGGGTAGTAGATGCTGATTTTTTCCAGGTCATTTTTTGCCAGTAAGTTGGCATGAGCGCATTCAGTGGCCGCAGCCAATCCGGTGGCGCTGTTTACGTCTCGATCTGCAAAAATAATCAAATTCTTCACGCCTGCAGGAACACGGAATTTCTTCATGAATCCGCTTGTCATGGTGGCCCAGGTATTCACCTTGTAAATTTGATGAGCAGACAAGGCGGTTTCGATTCCTTCTGCGATGCCCAGCGTGCTGGCGACCGGGAACATACGGATCGCAACTGAGCGAGCGTGATCAAGATAGTTATCTTCCTGCAGTGATTTCTGCCGCTTGGCGCTGGCCCCGATGTCAGCCTTTTTTGCACCATCCAATAACGTCTGATGGAGGTAACACAGCTCGCCTTTATCATCTGTTGCCAGTGAATAAATAGACTGGTATACCCGTCCGTTATGCCGTTGCTTGGGGTTGAGTCGCACGGCCTCAGCCGGAAGCTGATAAATACCGCGTGAATTCAGGTATTCAGCGCCGGATGTACCGCGCAGAGGAGACATTTTTGCAAAGTTGTTGAGTACCTTTCTCCTCAGCTTGGAAGCGTCGCTAGCCTCGGGAATTTTGTCACGCCTGAACGTATTGCCGATAAGTGCATCGATTTCGCGGCAAACCTCGTTAAATGGTTTGCCCTGGGTTTTGGTAACCAAGTCCATTCCCGTACCGCTGCCGCAGGTGCAGATCCATGTTCCTGCACCGTCGCGGTCGTCGATGCGGAATTTGCCAACCGAATCACACAGCGGGCACTTCCCTCTAAAGTGGTTTTTACCGGTGATCGGCGGCAGTCCGTAATGCTCAAAAATCATGGCCCACTGGCCTTTTGCTGCTTCTACCGTTTTCATGCTCGTTTTCCTAACTGCTGTCTGATATCACTGACGCGATTAAGCGCCTGCTGAATTCTTTCCTGGGTAGGCAGCTCTTCTGCCTTTGCCTGCTGGAGATGCTCTTTTTCGATTCGTCTGGCGAAGCTGATCCGCTTGTGCTTAATGAAGTTTGAAACTGTCGGCGTGATGTCCATCGGGTAATCGCTCAGTCCGTTCGGCCATTCGCCAAAACGTTCGCGGAAGGTGTGAGCACACCAGGCATCGCTGACAGGCTTTTTCCCCAGCGATACGCGCTGGCGCTGATAGAATTTGATCTGACTCCACCAGGCTTGTTTCTCTGCTTTCGTCGGCTGGCGCTGCTCGCCCCCAAGTTTTTTGAGTTTTCGCCCGGTGTCGGTATCAATGTCCTCACCGGCCAGCGGCTTGTGGCCACATTTAGGGCAGACATAGACGCCAGCAGGCTTCATGAAGTGGCATTGCGAGCATTCGTGAGGCAGCTTTTCTGCTCTTTCCTCAGCTGGGCGGCGCGCGCCCTCCTCCATCCCGTCTGATTTACCCGGAAGATCGTCATATTCGATAGAGTCCGGATAACCCAGGCGGTGCACGGTTCCGCTGTGATCGAAGATGAGGCAGGACTCTTTACCCGGAGCGGTGCGCAAGCCACGCCCGAGCGCCTGCAGCCAGCGAATTTCGCTCTTAGTTGGCCTTGCGTAGATGATGCAGCGAACATCGCTGTCGAACCCGGCAACCAGCACCCCTACACTGACGATGATTTTTGTGGCGCCAGTTTCGAAGCGGTGAATGATGGTTTGGCGTTCTTCCGCAGGCGTATCTGCAGTCATAACCTCTGCATTTACGCCAGCCTGGTTAAACTGAATAGTCAGAAAATTAGCGTGGTCTACGTTGACGCAGAACGCGATTGTCGGCAGGTCCCGGCCGTTCTCCAGCCAGTTTTGGACGATATCGCCCACCAGCGTTGAACCGCACATGATCTCCGCCAGCTGCGCCTCGTTGTAGTCGGTACCGTACTGCAGGGACGGAGAGGTTTTAACCCCTTTCAGATCCGGCTTTGTGGGCGCGTAAAATTCGTATTTGCTCAGGTCGCCGCGCTGGATCAGCTCGCCGATGGTGGTTGGCTTAATCAGTCGGTCATAGTATTTGCCCAGGAACGGGGAAAACGGTGTACCCGACAGGCCGATCACTTTCACGCCTTTTTCGCGCAGGCGCTCGATATCCTGCAGGATGCGTTTTTTGCGCAGGTGCGCTTCGTCGATAATCAGCAGATCGATATTGTCAGGAAACACGCGACGAATAAGCGTATCGGCGCTGGCGATTTGTATTTTGAGGGTAGGATCGTAGTTTGGGTGATCCGCCCAGACATAGCCGATTTCATCACCCGGCAACCCGTACTCCACAAAACGCTTTGCGGTTTGGGTTATGAGGATCTGGTAAGGCGCGCAAAACATCACCCGCATGCCACGACTAACGAACCCGGCAACGATAAAGGCGGCCAGTCCTGTTTTACCGCTGCCCGTCGGCGAGTACACCATGAAGGTTTCTGTATCCTTCCAGTTACGGCGCAGCTGGTTAAGTGCTCGTTCCTGTGCAAAATTCGGTGTGATCGTCAGCTGCATTGTGCGGACCCCGCGGTGATGAGATAATAATTCTGTGATGTGGTTTTCATGGATTCCCCCTCACATGGCTGGTGGCCTCCCCAAAGGCTGCCAGCCTCCCTTCTGATTCAGCTCCCCTGAAAAATCACTCTTCCAGAAAGAACCCTTTTTGTTTCTCAGCGCCTGAGCGCTTTGTACTGGTTTGCTGATACGGGCGTTTTTTTAAATTGCGCCCTTAAGACAGTGATCTACTTAACCAATAGATCTCTCCTGTTGGAAAAGACCCTATTCCTACCCCTACACCCAATCCCCCCTTACCCCCCTTTCCCTCTTCCCCATAAAAACGTACTACTTACCTAGTACATATTGGGAATTGAGTTAGTGGGTTGCCAACCTGAACAGGCACCTTTAAGCCTGCTTTTGTCCGGGTACCTTTAAACCCGCAACAATCAGGAACGCGGAGGCGTTCCGGCCAGGGGAGGTTCGGCGGTATACCCCTGTAAAGCCCTGCCGTGATTTCTCACAAACAGGCGAAGCCGCATATTTGCTTCATACCTTGCCCGGTTCTCCTTGCGGTATGAAACGGGCTCGGCTTCGAACGCTTCCTGATACACAGCTGCATAACGCTGCATGGCTTTTTGTCGTGCTGCTGGCGTCAGGCTCAGTAACTGCTGCTTGATCCAATCGGCATCGGCCTGGCTATGCGCCGAAGGCAGTAAATTTAGAGTTTCAAACTGTTGCATTAACCACCTACAAAAAGTGATTACATATCCACTCTTTTTTTGTTAACAGCATCAAGGCCGAGCCTTAAGTGCGCAGGAATTCCATCTTCTGGGGATGGATACAATTCAGGACGAACATCATGCGGTACGATTTTCCAGCCGGTCATTTCACAAATGGGCAAAACATACCGGGGAGGGATTACTGATTTAGAGAACCATTGGTTTACGGCCTGCGGCGAGATTCCCAGGGCTTTCGCAATTGCTCGCTGAGATACGGCGCTCCTCAGTCGATAACGGATTTTTTCATCCATATGACACCATCAAGTTAGAATTGATTTAAAGAGAAGGATATCAAGTTTAAATTAACATGCAAGTTAGAATTTACTCATGTACACTTAAAATCAAGGTTAGCTTTACATGTGTGTGTATTGATGTTGGAACCACTGCATCTGGAGGGGTAATGAAAACTGCGGAAAGGATTAATGAACTTTTGAGGCTCAAGGGGTGGAGTCAGGCTGAACTGGCAAGACAGTTGGGTGTAACAGCCCAATCAGTTCAATACTGGACAACCGGCGAGACTTCACCAAGAGGCAAGCGGCTTGCCAGACTATCGGAAATTAGCGGTCTGCCCCAGTCATGGTTCCTTGGTGAATCTGAGAGTCCGAAATTTCCAAGTACGCATAGGAACGATACCCATGCCGATAGCGTTAGGTTTAGTGTGCTTGATGTCGAGTTTAGTTGCGGTGACGGCTCAAGTGTTAAGGGCGACTTCATTGATGTAGTCAGATCCATTGAACTCGATCCTGAATACGCTCGTCAGTTGGTTGGGAATAGGCCTTTCAAAAATATTGAGATAGGTAACGCCAGAGGCGACAGCATGACGCCAACAATATCTCCGGGGGATTTGCTTTTCTTGGATAAATCAATAACTTATTTTGATGGTGATGGCATTTACGCCTTCTGCTTTGATGGTGAATGCTATGTTAAGCGTCTTCAAAAAATCGGCTCCAAAATGGTAGTTCTTTCAGATAACTCAAACTATCAACCTTGGAGTATTGAGAAAGAAGCATTCAACATGCTTTACATACAATCAAAGGTAATTTCTTCAGTTCCCTTCAATATAAATAGATTCGGTTAACCTTCTGAAATATAACGGGCTTATGCCCGTTTTTTTTACCCATCCCGCGCCAAAATAAATTTTACCAAGTTTAACTTGACGAACTCAAATCCCCGCCATATCCTCTAACCATCAAGTTTAACTTGATTCGATGATAAGTTTTCAATCATGACTAGGGGATAACAATATGCATACAAAATCCACCACAGAGCTAATTTCAATGGCACAGGCTGTACTGGTCTCTTTAATCGAATCTCATAAGGTTATAGAACCATGTGAAATTGAGGATAATCTTATGGCTATTAACTCCCTCTTAGTTGACGCCTCAATTTCATCAACTCAAAACTCGTCAAAAAATAAAGTAAGTGATGGTCCTTTATCAGCAACAGCAAAGCTCGAAGATCTCGCTGCTGAAATCACTGAGAATACTTCGTTGTTGGAAGTTATTCACCGCATAAATGAATTCACACCAGAAGCCGATAACGCGATTGCTTGTCTGATTCGCTCAATGAATAAGACTTGTGAAACTGCTTATGCGTATGTGGAGCAATTCAGCAATGAAGGGGAACCTAAATGACAATTTCTTTACTTAATGCATTAGGGCGCGTTAATCAGGCGGAAGCTGTTCTTGATGTATGGCTTGAGAGCGCCCGTGATGAATACGAAGCACGCTTAATATCGTCAATTGTTACCTTGCTTGAAGGTGTAGCAGATTCGATAAAAGAAGCAGATAAGAAGCCATATATTCAAAATATGTGACCGGAGAACAAATAATGAATAACAAAACAGTAAGTTTGAATAAGGAAGAAACCAGCAAAACGATTCTAAGCTGGTCACATGATGTGCGGTGTTGTGAACGTTCGTTATGGATTCTTTTGGAACAAATGACCAGCATTGAAGAAGAAAGAGAACATGCTCTAATTACTTTAGTCGCCCAAACACTGGATAAACTAAACAAGAGCATCGCTGACTTCGACACCTATAAACTGTAAATAAAAAATAGATTAACAAACCCCTTTTGGGGTGGGGAAAAACTCACCCTGAGGAAATGAAATGCAAAATTCCGTCGCAATTAATCAGCCAATAAAAACTCCTCAAATGCTGTTCGGTTCAGACAATATTAATGACTTTGGTAACCGCGTTCAGAGCTGCAGGATGGAAGGTGACTCAATGCAGCCGACCATCGAACCATGTGAGGTTGTGGCTTTCGTTGATTGCGGTGGGCGTGCGCTTACCTCTGGCATTTATGTTTATACGATGGACGTATTTGGTCGTCCTTGCCTTTTTATTAAGAGAGTAGAGCCATTAGCTGATGGCTCATTAAAAATCATCTCTGATAACCATCATTACGAAACTTTCACCCTGAACACCGATGAACAGAAAGAAATCAAAATTCACGGTCGGGTGGTGGCTTCTTTGGCTGTGAGGTGCTTCGTATGACTTTCATCATTGATAAATCGGCATATAGAACAGCATGCCTTTATGCGGCCTGCGGTTACGAGGTAATCGCTCGTCTTTATCTTAAAAAAGCATATGGTCGTTAATTATGGGCGTTTTAAAAAGACAGGATATTCAGGAAGTGAATATCAAAGCGGAGAAGTTGTCAGGCTTGACACAAACATTATTTGAATATCAAGACAAGCTAGACAGATTTCAACTTAAAACGATATGCGCTCTGGTTTATGACCTCGCTGCGGAGATTCATGGATGGACCGAAAAAGAAGAAGAAATAGTTATGAGTTTGGAGGAGGAACAGCGCAATGGATAAATTAATCGAGACATATCGCCGCCGAATTGCAAACGCGGCCTTGGCGCGACTCAAACGTAAAACTGGTGGAAACCTACTGATTATAAAACTGCCCGAAAACAAAATTGAAACCGTAGAAGTAAATGAGCATTTCATGAATCAGCTGTTATTACGGTTTGAAGGATTAACACGCGGTGGGCTTAGCAGATATGAGGGTGACGCTACTATCAAAACCGCATATCAAAATGCCATAGGAATTAATAAACACACCGAATATCTGACAGATTCTGGGAAATTAATTATCGACGAACTTCTGAACGAGGTTGTTGATTACGTGAAGCAGAAACATTTAAGCGGAGGAATTAACTGATGGCGGAAAATAACGACAACATCAAGCGGCTTGTCGCCAGGCTGAAAGATATCCACGAAAGGACAGGTATGAATTTCCCTGCATGGATGATGGATGAAAATCGCAGCGGAGACCACGAGCTTACTGCTGCCGAGCAGCACGAATGGGCTGAAATCATCTGTGAGTCCATGCGCGGAACTGTCGCCCTCCTCTACCTGATTGAATGTGAAAAGCGCTGGGGGCTGCGTGAGGGTGAGTATGTGTTCAGAAGTGAAGAGAGAGTATTAGGCCTTACAAGAGCGCTGATTGAGAACGTACTAATCAAGTACGTGGAAGAAGACCTTCTCCTGCACAAGCCAACAGAGCGCTATATGGCCGTGTTCCAGTTCTACTGGGCAAATGAGCAGCGCGTTCAAGCAGGTGAAGCGTCATGGTTCAACGAATTCCTGGATGGGATTTTTTTAGATGTCGCGCGCCGGTTGCGTGCCGGTGAAAAGCCTCCAGTAAAACCAATTTTGCATTAAGGAGAAACGAAAATGGCAATGAAAACTGAATTAGCACCAGTAGCGGCTCGCGACTTGCAGATCATCGAGTATCGCGGTCAACGGGTTGTGACTACTGAGCAGTTGGCAGCGGGATATGGCACGGATGAGGTAAACATCCGTAAAAACCTGTCACGCAATCTGGAACGGTTCGAAGAGGGTAAGCATTACTTCCTTCTGACTGGCTCAGAGCTAAAGGGATTTAAGAACCTAGTACCTGAAAGTCACTTGGTTAATAAACATACAAGCCAGCTGATTCTCTGGACCGAACGCGGCGCGGCTCGCATGTCAAAAGTCGTCGATACCGATCAGGCATGGGGATATCACGAAGACCTGGTGGAATTTTACTTTACTCAGCGTGATGCCATCGCGGCACCGTCAACACAGGTGGCTCTCAGCCGTAAGCAGCTGGCGATGATGGTTATCGAGGCCGAAGAGCGAGCCGAAGCCACTGCGCTGGAAAATAAAACACTAAGCGTGACGGTTGAGAATCTGGAGAAGCACTTTACCAAAGGAATGACTCTGCCAGCGTTCTGCAAGGCGCTCAACGGTGTTAATACCAGCAAAATTACCTGGTGGGCATATCAGCGCGGTTGGATTTACAACGAACAACCAGATCCAGAGAAAGAGCCGCGTTGGCGCGTTAAATCTTATGCCCGTGACAAATACCTTACTGAGCAGGACATACAGATTAAGGACGTTGGCAAAGAGCCATTCACTAAAAAGAAAATCGTTCTGCTGCAGAAAGGCACCCATCGGATTTATCAGCTCTACCTCAAAGGTGAGTTGCCGATGAAAACCACCTGGAACGGCGAGTTCAGCCACGACAAAGCGATTTATACGCCGGAGGAAAAATGATTCAGAAAATTGACTACACCGTGACATTTATGGGTGATTACCCCTGCGGTGGCCGCCATCCGCTTACAGTAAAAACAAACTCCTTTGATGTGTCAGGTGCTATTTGTGCTGCAACTGAATCTATCGTTGATGACCGTATCGAGGCAACCAACTTGGTGCTGATCTCCGTTGTCCCTGATTCGTATCCTCCGGCCACAGACAATGTGAACAGCGACGGATTGCTCAAGCCCTGTCCATTCTGCGGCAACCCAAACGTGAGCCTGGTCGAAACCCTGCCTGAAGATGGTGACGAAAATATGTACCTCGTCAACTGTGGCTGTTGCAACGCTTCCCAGTTGCCTGACAGCAAACAGCGAGCCATCCATGACTGGAACCAGCGTGACATGGAGAGCAGCAGTGGAAAATAACGCATTCGTTATCGAGCTGGCCCACCAGCAAGCTCTGACATGGGTATGCGATGCGTATCTGTTTTATCTGGTCAGCCTGCACCGCCGCCCGGTTTATCGCCACCAGTTCGGTGATATTTCGCTTAATCAGCCAGCATTACAGGAATTCATCGATTCGTATCTGGAAAACAAAGGCTGGGATATGGAAAAACGCCGGGCCCATTACATCAACATTCTGGACCTTATCAAATATATTCATCGCAGCAATTCGGACTTCATCGACTGGGGAACGGTGCCATCACTAACACCTCGCGGGCTGCGCTGGATGAATGCCTGTTTTTCAAGACTGGGAGAAATGGTTAATGCCTGTGGTGGTTGGGATTACGTTGAAACATTGGCAGACAGGAAGGTGAACGGATGAAAGCTGAATCCATTGATGTTAACCAACTGGTAACCATAAGCGACCACCTGCAGGCTCTGGTCACGGCTGAAGATGTCATTGCCAGTATCAGCTCGCAACTTGAAAACGTTATCGATAACGAATATGGCTGGCGGCACAGGGCAAACGTAGCTCTGGTTAAGTGGAAGAACACACGGAAACGCATTACTTCCCGCCTGGCCGTACTGCGTCAACTGGAGCGAGAGAAAAATATTGAGCGTCAAAAATCGCGGGATGAATTGCTCATCAGAGCCCTGAGAAATGAGGTATCAGCTGAAGTTTTTCGCCGCTGCTGTGAGTCTGTGGAAAGGGAAATGGAGGTGTGTGGTGACTGAATCGAATCTGTTTGAGTTGGTTCAATTGATTAAATCTGCTGCCGGTGATCCATCGGCAATGACAGATGCTATCTGGGAGGCTGGTTATCGCCAGCCTGAGCGGACTGCCGAGGAAGCCGCTCAGATAACTATTGACACGTTCTTCTACTGCAACTCCTACGATATGCCCACGGAATTCTGGCCGCGCAATTATGACAGCGTTCTCCAGAATGAACTGATTAAAGCAGTTATCGGTGAGGATGGTGAGCTTGACGGCGCTGATGCGGCAATCATCGCTAAAAACGTAATCAGCGCGGGATTCAGCAAGGAGGCGGCAAATGGGTGAAATGGTTGACATAAACGACGAACTGGTTCGCTCAGTCGTCACCGTTGACGATGGCCGGGACTATACCGCCCAACTGGTATGGAGGATGGGTAACCGCAGAGATATGCGTAATGGCGTTTCAGTACCGATCCCTCCAGCGCCAAAGGTTTCAGCAGTGCGAGTTGAAGCGAAGAGAAAGCCCCGGAAACGGGGTTATCGGGTAGTTCAGAAAGCGATTGGTTCAGTGTGAGGTGGAAGTATGAACAACGAAACAGACATTATCTCTGACGCCGATATTGAAAAGTTGACCGGTTATAAAATTCCTTCAAAGCAATGCGAAAGCTTGCGTGATGCCGGGATATTTTTTATAACCAGGCGCGATGGACGCCCTCGCACAACGTGGGCTCATTTCAACAATCCGCTTTCTCACCGACAGAAAGCTATTGATGCTAACGGTCCTCAGCCTAACTTTGGAGCTCTTGACTAATGCCACGCGCACGTAAAAACAAAGACGATGCCTGGATGCCCCCGAGGGTTTACCTCGGACGTTCAGCCTATGAGTACCACCCAAAAGGAGGCGGAAACATCCGCCTTTGTGATAAGACCTGTACACAGGCGCAGGTCTGGACAGCATGGGAAGCACTGATTAATGACAGGCCGGATGAATCAACACTTTCTGGACTGGTTGATAAATTTTTCCAGTCGGGAGATTTTTTCGAACTGGCCGCTGAAACACAGAAGGATTACCGCAAATACTCCAAAAAGATAATCGATGTTTTCGGGCAGATGCCACCAGACAGCATTAGGCCTGAACACGTGCGTAAATATCTCGATAAGCGTGGCGTAAAGAGTCGCACCCAGGCCAACCGGGAAAAGGCTTTTATGTCACGCGTGTATCGCTGGGCTTATGAACGCGGGTATGCCAAGGGCAACCCCACTAAAGGAGTTAAGCAATTTAAAGAGACTGGACGGGATCGCTATATCACGCACGAAGAGTACAACGCCTTATATAGCGTTTCGCCTGATGTCGTACGTGTCGCAATGGAGCTGGCCTATCTGTGCTGCGCACGTCAAAACGATGTACTTGAGATGAAGAAAAGCCAGCTTATGGCTGAAGGAATACTGATTAAGCAGAGCAAAACAGCAGTAGCACAAATTAAAGCATGGTCAGACCGGTTGAAGGCAGCAATTGAACTTGCTAAAGCCCTCCCCCTCAACGAAGGGATGAGTAGCCTGTTTATTCTTCATCAACCATCAGGGCATAAATACACCAGGGATGGCTTCAACAGCAGATGGAGAAAAGCCAAAGAAGAAGCGCGGGTTAAATACCCCCATTTGAGTTTTGACTTCACATTTCATGACCTGAAAGCGAAAGGTATCTCAGACCTGCAGGGGAACATTTACGAGAAACAGGCTATCTCAGGACACAAAAACGTGGAGCAAACAGCACGGTATGATCGCAAAATTGCTGTCGTTCCGGTCGTAGGCGGTCAATAAAATATTATGAAGTGATATTATGAAACAGCAGATTTCGGGCAATAAAAAACCACCTTTCGGTGGTTTATACGACACTGCTTATCATTGATTTTATTCTAGTTTTCCCATGGTAGCCGGAGTGGGACTTGAACCCACACAGCGCGAACGCCGAGGGATTTTAAATCCCTTGTGTCTACCGATTCCACCATCCGGCCAGGGAAGAAAGTGGAGGCGCGTTCCGGAGTCGAACCGGACTAGACGGATTTGCAATCCGCTACATAACCGCTTTGCTAACGCGCCGTAAAACTTTTCAAACTGACACCCGCCATTGCGCATGTCTTTAATCTGGAGCGGGAAACGAGACTCGAACTCGCGACCCCGACCTTGGCAAGGTCGTGCTCTACCAACTGAGCTATTCCCGCATGTCATCAAGTAAATGTCTAACTACTTGATTTCATTATCGTCCGGCTGACTGTGCCGCCGTTCGATGCGTTGCATTCTACTGATATGACGTTATGAGTCAACGTTATTTTTTGCATCCCCGGATCGTTTGCTGAAAATTACGGCGAAACGATCACTGATCAAGCAAATCCCCTCGGGCAGCGTTCAAATATTGCAGCATTGACCACAGCGTCAGCACTGCCGCTACCCACAGCAGGCCAATTCCCGCCCACTCAACCCAGGCGTTCGGACGCCAGAGCATCCAGACCAGCGCCGCCATCTGCGCCGTCGTTTTCACTTTACCAATCCACGAGACCGCCACGCTGCTGCGTTTTCCCAACTCCGCCATCCACTCGCGAAGCGCAGAGATAATAATCTCACGGCCAATCATGGTTGCCGCAGGCAGCGTCACCCACCAGGTATGATAGTGCTCGGCCACTAGCACCATGGCAATCGCGACCATCACTTTATCCGCCACCGGATCGAGGAAGGCGCCGAAACGGGTGCTTTGATTCCAGCGGCGCGCCAGATAGCCATCAAACCAGTCTGTTACCGCTGCGATAAGGAAGATCAATGCACACGCAAAGGGTGCCCAGACAACCGGCAGGTAAAACGCCAGCACAAAGAACGGGATGAGTACAACACGAAAAAGAGTGAGCAACGTAGGGATATTATATTGCATAGTGACGGTAACTATTTGTTGTCAGTAAAATTTAGCTCTATGTTGCTACAGAGCCCTCAATGTTTCAACGAGTAGTAGATCTTTTCTGCCAGCCCTTGCGAAATACCCGGCACTTTTGCAATTTCCTCCATACTGGCGTTGAGTAATCCTTGCAATCCGCCCATATATTTCAGCAGCATCTGGCGACGTTTTGGCCCCACGCCTTCAATCGTTTCCAGGCTACTGGTATTTTTCACCTTCGCCCGTTTTTTGCGGTGACCGCTGATGGCATGATCGTGTGATTCATCGCGAATATGCTGGATGACGTGAAGCGCCGGCGAATCCGGCGGCAGGCTGAAGCCCTCACCTTCCGGCTCGAAGAACAGTGTCTCCAGACCGGCCTTACGCTCGGCCCCTTTTGCGACACCCAGCAGCAGCGGATGGTTTTTATCCCAGCTGACATCAAGCGATTCAAATACCGCTTTCGCCTGGCCGAGCTGCCCTTTCCCACCATCAATCAGGATCACATCCGGGATTTTGCTCTCTTCAATGGCTTTACCATAGCGACGACGCAGCACCTGATTCATCGCCGCATAGTCATCGCCCGGCGTGATGCCGGAGATGTTATAGCGACGATACTCGGCGCGCAGCGGGCCGTTAGCATCGAACACCACGCAGGAGGCCACCGTCTGTTCCCCCATCGTATGGCTGATGTCGAAACACTCCATCCGTTTCACTTCCGGCAGCTTCAGCAGCGTTGCCAGGGCCGTTAAACGCTGGTGCACCGTCGACTGCTGCGATAGCTTAGTGGTGAGCGCCGTCGCCGCGTTGGTGCGTGCCAGCTTCAGATAACGCGCACGATCGCCGCGCGGTTTGGTTTGTACATTGACCCGACGCCCCGCCAGTTCAGAGAGCGACTCGCCCAGCAGGGTTTTATCGTCAAGATTAAAATCGAGCAGGATCTCAGAAGGCAGCGTGCGCATCTGGCTCCCCTGCAGATAGAACTGGCCGACAAAGGTTTCCACCACTTCACCCAGTTCGGTACCGCCAGGCACTTTCGGGAAATAGCTGCGGCTGCCGAGCACTTTGCCCTGGCGAATAAACAGCACGTGCACGCAGGCCATCCCGGCGTCAAAGGCTACGCCGATAACGTCGAGATCGTCACCGGTATTCGAGACAAACTGTTTCTCAGTGACTCTGCGCACCGCCTGGATTTGGTCGCGGATCCGTGCGGCCTCTTCGAACTCGAGTGCGGCACTGGCTTTTTCCATCCGCGCGATAAGCTGCGTTAAGACCTGATCGTCTTTTCCAGCTAAGAACAGGCGCACATACTCCACCTGCTGAGCATACTCCTCTTCACTCACCAGCCCGGCTACACACGGCCCCAGGCAGCGACCAATCTGGTACTGAAGGCACGGGCGCGAGCGGTTACGGTAAACGCTGTTTTCACACTGGCGGATTGGGAAGATTTTTTGCAGCAGCGCCAGCGTTTCACGCACGGCATAGCCGTTAGGGAACGGCCCGAAATATTCACCCTTTGCATGTTTCGCACCGCGGTGCATGGCGAGGCGCGGATGGGTGTCGCTGCTCAGAAAAATAAACGGGTAGGATTTATCATCACGCAACAGGACGTTATAGCGCGGCTGGTAGAGCTTAATATAGTTGTGCTCTAGCAGCAGCGCTTCTGTCTCCGTGTGCGTGACGGTGACATCAATATTCTGGATGAGTGAGACTAGCGCTTCGGTCTTACGGGAGGCCAGGTTGCTGCGAAAATAGCTGGAGAGACGTTTTTTAAGATCTTTTGCCTTCCCCACGTAGATAACCGTACCGCCAGCGTCATACATGCGATAGACGCCAGGCTGGCTGGTTACGGTTTTCAGAAATGTTTTTGAATCGAACACATCACTCACTGACTTAACAACGTCTCCGCATTACACAAACCATGCCGGATGGCCAGATGCGTCAGTTCCACATCACCATGAATGTTCAGTTTACTGAACATACGGTAACGATAGCTGTTGACCGTTTTCGGGCTGAGATTCAGCTGTTCCGAGATCTCATTCACCTTCTGACCTTTAGTGATCATCAGCATAATCTGCAATTCACGCTCGGACAAACTGGCAAACGGTGATTCGGTTTTCTCGGGCTCGATCTGGCTCAGGGCCATCTGCTGTGCTATGTCGGAAGCAATGTAACGCTGTCCTGCATACACGGAACGGATCGCATTGACGACTTCCTGCGGCGCCGCTCCTTTGCTCAGATAGCCCGCTGCGCCCGCCTGCATCACTTTCGCGGGCAGTGGGTTTTCGGTATGCACGGTCAGCATGATGACTTTTGTATCAACAAAAGTACGCGCGATTTTGCGTGTTGCTTCAAGACCACCGATACCGGGCATGTTCATATCCATCAGTACCACATCTGCCGAGTTTGTGCGGCACCATTTTACCGCATCTTCGCCACAGCACGCCTCACCGGCAACTTTAATACCTTTAATATCTTCAAGAATGCGTCGTATCCCTGCGCGCACCAGTTCGTGGTCATCAACAAGAAGGACGTTGATCAAAGGAAATGTCTCCAGAATAGGGATAACGCTACTGAGTGATAATTTGGTTTATATTAACGGTTTTCCTCACAAGATTAAAACGTTAAAAAACCGGCTATTCGATTTTGCTCTCGTTTTTGGAAATTAGGCTGTACAGTCCGTGGAAAGAGAGACCATGCAGTCAGGGCTTTTGCAGCTTTTTTTAAGCATCTGTAGGCTTTGTTGAATAAATCGAACTTTTGCTGAGTTGAAGGATCAGATCACGTATCTTCCCGACAACGCAGACCGTTCCGTGGCAAAGCAAAAGTTCA
>NZ_CDRQYH010000052.1:0-25874 GCF_977039595.1 Enterobacter sp. | reverse complement strand
GACGTTCAGACGGTTATAGGTCAGCTGGTTCTGGGACATGGTGATGTCAACCAGCTTGCGCCACATTTCGAGGAAGTATTGATCGCCGCCCTGCAGTTTAACCACGTAACTACGCGCACGTTCGGCAAAAGCTTCGTCTTCGTCGTAGTGTTTTTTGGCTTCGCGATAGAACCCTTCCAGGTCCGCCAGCGCCATTTCACCCGCGTTTTCCTGCTGCTGTTTTTCCAGGTAAGCGATCAGCATGCCAAACTGGGTGCCCCAGTCGCCCACGTGGTTGGCGCGGATCACCTTGTGACCGAGGAACTCGAGCGTGCGCACTGCGGCATCACCGATGATGGTGGAGCGCAGGTGGCCAACGTGCATCTCTTTCGCCACGTTCGGCGCAGAATAGTCGATCACGACGGTCTGCGCTTCCGGCTGGGACACTCCCAGACGATCGGATTTCAGCGCCGCGTCAACGTGGCTTGCCAGGAAAGCAGGCTCAAGGAAGATGTTGATAAAGCCCGGACCGGCGATTTCGGTTTTGCTGGCAATGCCGGAAAGATCCAGATGCGTCAGTACCTGCTCAGCGAGCTGTCGCGGCGGCATGCCCAGTTTTTTAGCCACTGCCATCACGCCATTAGCCTGATAGTCGCCAAACTGTACTTTTGCTGACTGACGAACCTGCGGTTCGCAATCCGCAGGGGCACCTGCGGCAATCAGTGCCTGACTGACTTTTTCGGAGAGAAGAGCCTGAATATTCACCTGGATACCTTACGTTTTTGATGCGGGCTTATAACCGCCCGCGCCAGTTAAAGAATTTAGGGCGGGAGTATACTGCAAATGCCTTCTGACGTCAGCAGTGCGGGGCCTGAAGATTGCTCAGAATCCAGGCAGTGAAGGTGTGCATAATCATGCAGTCACAAAAAGCCGGTTTCTGAGGTTGGTCAAAACAGGGCAACAGAGTAAATTAGCGGCTTTGCGACATGAAAAGAGAATGACTTATGGCGAACTGGCAATCCATTAACGAACTGCATGATATTTCCGCAGATTTACCGCGCTTCACCCAGGCGTTCACAGAACTTGCCACCCGTCTGGGTCTGGATATTGCGCCGCTTGAGGCCGATCACATCTCTTTGCGCTGTCATCAGAATGCCACCGCCGAGCGCTGGCGTCGCGGGTTCGAACAGTGCGGCGAGTTACTGTCCGAGAATATCATTAATGGCCGCCCCATCTGCCTGTTCAAACTGCATGAGCCGGTGAACGTGGCGCACTGGCAGTTCAGCGTGGTTGAACTGCCGTGGCCAGGCGAGAAACGCTATCCGCGCGAAGGCTGGGAGCATATCGAGATTGTCCTGCCGGGTGAGCCGGAGACGTTAAACGCGCGCGCGCTGGCCCTGTTAGCGGACGAAGGCTTAAGCCAGCCGGGAATTTTTGTGAAGACCAGTTCTCCCAAAGGCGAGCGCGAGCGGTTACCTAACCCGACGCTGGCCGTTACTGACGGACAGGTTACGGTGAAGTTTCATCCGTGGACCATTGAGCAGATCGTTGCCAGTGAAGCATAAGAGATGTGAGTTCACGCCGGGACCGAAAACGAACGGCGTGTCATGATGTTTCGCTTAGTGGAATTTCAGGAGGATTAAATGGCGCTGCTGGAGATTTGTTGTTACAGCGTGGAGTGTGCCGTGACCGCGCAAAAGCACGGGGCTGACCGCATTGAACTGTGCGCGGCACCCAAGGAGGGCGGGTTGACGCCGTCTTACGGCGTGTTGAAGTCAGCCCGTCAGGCCGTCACTATTCCCGTTCACCCAATTATTCGTCCGCGCGGCGGTGATTTTTGTTACACGGCGGGCGAGTTCAGTGCCATGCTTGATGATATCGCCCTCGTTCGGGACCTGGGGTTTCCAGGGCTGGTGACCGGGCTGCTGGATGAAGACGGCAATATCGATATACCGCGTATGCGTCAGATTATGAGCGCCGCGCAGGGGATGGCCGTCACTTTTCATCGCGCATTTGATATGTGTAAAGATCCGCTTCAGGCCTTTGAAACGCTTAGAGAACTTGGCGTGGCGCGCATCCTGACATCGGGTCAGCAGGCGTCAGCTGAAAAAGGACTGCAATTAATTACGGAACTAAAAGCACATTCTGGTGTTCCAATAATAATGGCGGGTGCGGGAGTCCGCGCCAGCAATCTGGAACGGTTTTTAAACGCCGGGGTAGAAGAGCTGCACAGCTCCGCGGGGAAATGGATACCTTCGCCCATGCGTTATCGCAATACAGGATTGTCAATGTCGACGGATGCTGAAGCGGATGAGTATTCACGCTATGGCGTAGAGGGAGAGTCGGTTGCGGAAATGAAGTCGCTGATTGAGCGCCATCACGTGTAGCAACGTACCGATTTTTACCGCGCATCATGTCGCCCAATATGATGCTTGCTTGTACCAGGCCCCTGCCAATTACACAGGGGCCTTTTTTTCTCCTTCATATTTCAAGCCGCAGCTGCGTTGCCGCCTTGCTGCAACTTGAACTATTTCGGAGAAAACGTGCTACGAGTAGGCCGGGTAAGGCGCAGCCGCCACCCGACTAAAAGACTACGGCTTAGTCGCAATCAACACCGCACGCATCGGGGCCGGATAGCCTTCGATGGTTTTGCTGTGATCGGTTGGGTCGAGGAATTGCTCCAGCGATTCGGTGATCATCCAGTCGGTGCGGCGCTGCTCTTCGATTGAGGTCACGCTGACATCGGCAATCCGCACATCCACAAACCCGCATTTCTCCAGCCAGTTCTTTAGCGCCAGCGCGGAAGGGATGAAGTAAACGTTGCGCATCTGCGCGTAACGATCGCCCGGCACCAGAACGGCGTGTTCATCGCCTTCAATCACCAGCGTTTCGAGCACCAGCTCGCCGCCGCTGACCAGCTGATCTTTCAATTGCCACAGGTGTTCAAGCGGGGAGCGACGGTGATAAAGCACGCCCATGGAGAACACGGTATCAAACGCTTTCAGAGCTGGCAGCTGCTCAATGCCCAGCGGCAGCAGGTGCGCGCGCTGGTCGTTACCCAGCAGCTTACGTACCGCTTCAAACTGGCACAGGAACAGCTGCATCGGGTCAATACCTACCGCCAGATGCGCGCCCGCGCCAATCATGCGCCACATGTGGTAACCGCTGCCGCAGCCCACGTCCAGAATGGTGCGCCCGGTCAGGTCGGAAAGGTGGGGCAGGACGCGATCCCATTTCCAGTCCGAGCGCCATTCGGTATTGATGTTCACGCCGTAAAGTGAAAACGGCCCTTTGCGCCACGGCATCAGGTTACGCATCAGCGTTTCAATGCGGTTGATCTGCCCTGGCGGAAGCGGTTCTTCACTCTCTGCGGTGACGCTGTGCAGAAGATCCAGACGATGCGGGGTCAGTTCGGGCAGAAACTCCACAGCATTTGACCACTGCTTTAACAGGCCGTGCTGCTGGTCCCGCTGCCAGGCGGCAATCTGCGCGGGCAAGGTTTCCAGCCAGTGGGAGAGCTGGTTTTTGGCAATCAGCTGATAGAAGTTACTGAACTCGATCATACCGGTTTCCCCGCTTTCAGCGCCACCAGCGAACCAAAGTTAAAGCACTGGAACCACAGTTCGCTGTGCTCAAAACCGGCTTTACTCAGACGCGCCTTGTGGGTTTCTACGGAGTCCGTCAGCATTACGTTTTCGAGCATGCTGCGCTTCTGGCTGATCTCCAGCTCGCTGTAGCCGTTCGCCCGCTTGAAATCGTGGTGCATATTGAACAGCAGCTCGCCAACCTCGGCATCTTCGAAGCTGAATTTCTCAGAGAGCACCAGCGCGCCGCCAGGATTCAGCCCCTTATAAATTTTGTCCAGCAGCAGCTGGCGGTCTTCCGGCACCAGGAACTGAAGCGTGAAATTCAGCACCACCATCGACGCGTTGTTGATCTCAATCTCGCGGATATCGCCTTCCACCACGTCCACCGGAACAGGGGCTTTGTAGGCGTCAATATGGCGGCGACAGCGTTCCACCATGGCCGGAGAGTTATCGACGGCAATGATTCGGCAGCCTTCATGATGAACGTTACGACGAACCGACAGCGTTGCCGCGCCGAGCGAGCAGCCCAGGTCATAGACCTGCGTGCCGGGTTGAACGAAGCGCTCAGCCAGCATGCCGATCATAGAGATAATATTGGAATAACCGGGAACAGAGCGCTGGATCATATCCGGGAAGACTTCGGCTACCCGTTCATCGAAGGTCCAGTCGCCCAGGCTGGCGATAGGCGCGGAAAAAAGCGTGTCGCGATCTGACATAACGTAAAAATCCGGGAAAAATAAAGTGGCGTATTGTGCGCTAATGGAGGGAGAAAACCAACTCCCACGGCATATACCACAGGTTAGCCAGCACCATCAGCAAAAGTGAACACCAGGTTGCACTCATGCCGGAACGACGCCAGCGAATTAAGCGATGGTGAAAGCCGTAATAGTGCATCAGGCGGCCAGCAATAAGCAGCAGGCCACAGATGTGCACCATCCAGGTTTCTGCGCCATTCATCTCCATAAACAGCAGCAGGATTAAGGCTGCAGGGATGTATTCGACCGCGTTGCCATGAATGCGGATAGCGCTTTGTAGCTCTGAAAACCCGCCGTCACCGTAAGAGACGCGGTAGAGCGTTCTGAGGCGCACAACATCAAATGAAAACTTAATCAGCAGTAATGCACCTAACACCGCATACAGCGCGCTGACCATACAAACTCCCTGTTTTTGGCAGATGGCACTTCACTATGATAGGGGGTGATATCAGAAAAGAGAAGATTGTTGTGGGATGGAAGGGGCGCTTCCCACGGACGGCACCGCAGCCTGCAAGGCCTGCCATAGAGCATCGACCAGTTCCGGGGCCTGGGCAATATCCGGCGTGTGCAAAAAAAGATACGGCGTGGTGGTGTGTTCCCACGCTGCCAGTTTTTCCAGCCAGACGGTGAACAGCGCCTGGTTTTGCTGCATGTTATCGCTGCCGATAAACCTGACCATTGGGTTCTGTGCGGTCACGATGGCGTGGACCGGCACTTTCGGTTTTTTACGCTGAGCTTCAACGATGGCTTCGCTATGTGGGATAGCGCTGTGCACCGGACGGCTATCAAGGATGACACGGTTAACGGAACGCTCAAGCAGGCCGCGATTGAGCGCTTTTTCCGCTTCGCCCTTTGCAAAAAACTCAGGATGCCTGACTTCAACGCCGTAGGTAAACTCCCGGGGCAGGGCGTCCAGAAACGTCCACAGCGCGGGCAGGTCGCGCGGGCCAAAGACGGCCGGAAGCTGCAGCCAGTACTGGCCGATGCGGTTTGCCAGAGGCGTCATCCGGGCAAAGAATTCGTCAGTCAACTCACCGCAGTTTCGCAGTGCGGCCTGGTGAGAAATGGTCGCCGGAAACTTAAAGCAGAAGCGGAAGTCATCGGTCGTTTGTTCCCGCCAGCGCGCAACAATCTCGGCTTTCGGGAGCGCATACAGGGTGGTGTTACCCTCGACGCAGTTGAAGTGCCGGGCATATTCCTCAAGGCTGGTGATGCCAAGGCGCACCCATTTCGGGTGCGACCACTGGGGTAAACCGACATACATCATAGCGCGCTGACAATCTCATCCGTGCTGCGCACGCGGCCGATGCGCGGGAAGATGTGGGTCATGCTGCCCTGATGCTGTTCCGCGGAGGCAGCGCTGCAGGCATCTTCGGCAATCACCAGGTTAAAGCCCAGCTCCCACGCGTTGCGGGCGGTCGACTCCACGCCGATATTAGTGGAAATACCGCACAGGATAATGGTGTCAATGCCGCGACGGCGGAGCTGCAGTTCAAGATCGGTGCCGTAGAATGCGCCCCACTGACGTTTGGTCACTTCAATATCGCTGTCGCGTTTACCCAGTGAGGCCGGGTACGTCCACCAGTTTTCCGGCAGGGCGCGTGCAGGAGCCTGGGCATCAACGGGCTGTTTTAACGCTTCGGCGTAATCAGCAGACCAGCCGACGCGAACCATGACAACAGGCGCTCCGCTGGCTCGGCATTTTTCCGCCAGGCGGGCGGCGCGGCTGACTACATCGTCCGCGGTATGCGGGCCGCCGGCGAAGGGCAAAATGCCTTCCTGTAAATCAATCACGACAAGCGCGGTTTTACTGGCATCAAGTGTTAACATCGTTACTCCCGTTAAATGAATCACTTCCGGACACCATACGACGTGATGGCCTGTTCCTGGGCGGATAATTTTGTTAATTTTTGTGAGAATGCGCAATAAGAGTGCAGCAAACGACCGCCAGGCCGTGGTTCGCTCTTATCGTCCGGCGGAATTTCCAGTATAATAGCCGCCTTTTTTCATCCAGTTGTGACATACAGAAAGCTGCGACATAGTAGCCTGCATACCAGGCGACATTTAGCCTGCGGCTAATTAAGGGATATCTCATGCGTACAGAATATTGCGGGCAGCTGCGTCAGTCCCACGTAGGACAGCAGGTAACCCTGTGTGGTTGGGTCAATCGTCGTCGTGATCTTGGTAGCCTTATCTTCATCGATATGCGCGACCGCGAAGGTATCGTTCAGGTGTTCTTCGATCCGGATCGCGCTGATGCGTTGAAGCTGGCCTCTGAGCTGCGTAATGAGTTCTGCATTCAGGTCACCGGCACCGTGCGTGCGCGTGACGAGAAAAACGTTAACGCCGACATGGCGACGGGTGCCATTGAAGTGCTGGCGTCCGATCTGACGATCATTAACCGTGCTGAAGCGCTGCCGCTGGACTCCAACCACGTCAACACTGAAGAAGCGCGTCTGAAATACCGCTACCTGGATCTGCGTCGCCCGGAAATGGCTCAGCGCCTGAAAACCCGTGCGAAAATCACCAGCCTGGTGCGTCGCTTTATGGATGACCACGGTTTCCTCGATATCGAAACCCCGATGCTGACCAAAGCCACGCCGGAAGGTGCGCGCGATTACCTGGTCCCATCCCGCGTTCATAAAGGCAAATTCTACGCGCTGCCGCAGTCTCCACAGCTGTTCAAACAGCTGCTGATGATGTCCGGCTTCGATCGCTACTATCAGATCGTGAAATGCTTCCGCGACGAAGACCTGCGTGCTGACCGCCAGCCTGAATTTACCCAGATCGATGTGGAAACCTCCTTCATGACCGCTGAGCAGGTGCGTGAAGTGATGGAAGCCCTGGTGCGTAGCCTGTGGAACGACGTTAAAGGCGTTGAGCTGGGCGATTTCCCGATCATGACCTTCGCGGAAGCCGAGCGTCGTTATGGCTCTGACAAACCAGACCTGCGTAACCCGATGGAGCTGGTGGACGTTGCAGACCTGGTGAAAGCCGTTGAGTTTGCCGTCTTCTCCGGCCCGGCTAACGATCCGAAAGGTCGCGTGGCGGCCCTGCGCGTACCGGGTGGTGCAGCACTGAGCCGTAAGCAGATCGACGATTACGGCAACTTCATCAAGATCTACGGCGCTAAAGGTCTGGCCTATATTAAAGTGACCGAGCGTGCGAAAGGTCTGGAAGGTATCACCAGCCCGGTCGCGAAATTCCTGAACGCTGACATCGTGGAAGCGATCCTTGAGCGCACCGGCGCGCAGGACGGCGACATGATCTTCTTCGGCGCAGATAACAAGAAAGTTGTTGCTGATGCGATGGGCGCGCTGCGTCTGAAGCTCGGCAAAGACCTGAACCTGACCGACGAGAGCAAATGGGCGCCGCTGTGGGTTATCGACTTCCCAATGTTTGAAGACGACGGTGAAGGCGGCCTGACCGCGATGCACCACCCGTTCACCTCGCCAAAAGAGATGACGGCGGCAGAGCTGAAAGCGGCACCGGAAGAGGCCGTCGCCAACGCCTACGATATGGTCATTAACGGCTACGAAGTGGGCGGCGGTTCCGTGCGTATTCACAGCGGTGAAATGCAGCAGACCGTGTTCGGCATCCTGGGCATCAACGAGCAGGAGCAGCGCGAGAAATTCGGCTTCCTGCTGGACGCGCTGAAATACGGTACGCCTCCGCACGCGGGCCTGGCCTTTGGTCTTGACCGTCTGACCATGCTGCTGACCGGCACCGATAACATCCGTGATGTTATCGCCTTCCCGAAAACCACTGCCGCAGCGTGTCTGATGACCGAAGCGCCAAGCTTTGCCAACCCGGCCGCACTGGCTGAGCTGGGCATTGACGTGGTGAAGAAGGAAGAGAAAAACTGATATGACATATAAGCTCCCCGTTTCGGTCCTGGTGGTCATTTATGCAGAAGACACGAAGCGGGTGCTGATGTTGCAGCGGCGCGATGACCCTGAATTCTGGCAGTCGGTTACCGGCAGTCTGGAAGAGGGGGAGACCGCGCCGCAGGCCGCCGCGCGTGAAGTAAAGGAAGAGGTCGCCATTGACGTTGCCCGCGAGCAACTGACCCTGAAGGACTGTCAGCGCACGGTGGAGTTCGAAATTTTTAGCCATTTACGTCATCGCTACGCGCCGGGTACCGAGCGCAATACGGAATCGTGGTTCTGTCTCGCGCTCCCCCATGAACGGGAGATCGTGTTTACCGAACACCTGACCTACCGCTGGGTGAATGCGGCGGATGCCGCCGCGCTGACCAAGTCGTGGAGCAACCGGCAGGCGATTGAAGAATTTGTAATTAACGCTGCCTGAAAAGGCGCGCTCTTTGAGGATATTTTTATGGCAGGTCATAGTAAGTGGGCCAACACCAAACACCGCAAAGCGGCACAGGATGCCAAGCGCGGTAAGATCTTTACCAAAATCATTCGCGAGCTGGTGACGGCAGCGCGTCTGGGCGGCGGCGACCCGGCGTCTAACCCGCGTCTGCGCGCGGCGGTAGATAAAGCGCTGTCTAACAACATGACGCGTGACACCCTGAACCGTGCAATCGCACGTGGCGTGGGCGGCGATGAAGACGCGAACATGGAAACCATCATTTATGAAGGTTACGGTCCTGGCGGTACGGCGGTGATGGTTGAGTGCCTGTCCGACAACCGTAACCGTACCGTTGCGGAAGTGCGCCACGCGTTCACCAAAACCGGTGGCAACCTGGGCACTGACGGTTCCGTTGCGTACCTGTTCAGCAAAAAAGGCGTCATCTCTTTCGAGAAAGGTGACGAAGATGCGATCATGGAAGCGGCGCTGGAAGCCGGTGCGGAAGACGTAGTGACCTTCGACGACGGTGCTATCGACGTTTATACCGCATGGGAAGAGATGGGTGCCGTGCGCGACGCGCTGGAAGCGGCAGGCCTGAAAGCGGACAACGCTGAAGTCTCCATGATCCCGTCCACCAAAGCGGACATGGATGCGGAAACGGCACCAAAACTGCTGCGTCTGATCGACATGCTCGAAGACTGTGACGACGTGCAGGAAGTGTACCACAACGGTGAAATCTCTGATGAGGTTGCAGCGACTCTCTGATGAGAGCGTATAAATCCGTTACAGGAGACGCGTGATGTCGATTATTCTCGGGATTGACCCAGGCTCGCGCGTCACCGGTTATGGCGTTATCCGTCAGGTGGGACGCCAGTTAACCTACCTGGGCAGTGGCTGTATCCGCACCAAAGTGGACGATCTGCCGTCGCGCCTGAAGCTCATTTATGCGGGCGTATCGGAGATCATCACCCAGTTTCAGCCGGACTATTTCGCCATCGAGCAGGTCTTTATGGCGAAAAACGCCGATTCGGCGCTGAAGCTCGGCCAGGCGCGAGGCGTTGCCATTGTCGCTGCCGTGAACCAGGATTTGCCGGTATTTGAATACGCGGCGCGTCAGGTTAAGCAGACGGTGGTGGGTATTGGTAGCGCGGAGAAAAGTCAGGTGCAGCACATGGTGCGTACCCTGCTGAAGCTGCCTGCTAACCCGCAGGCTGACGCCGCGGATGCGCTGGCGATTGCGATTACCCACTGTCACGTGAGCCAGAACGCGATGCAAATGAGCGAGTCGCGGCTCAATCTGGCGCGAGGCAGGTTACGATAATGACAAATCAGGCTGGATGTTTATCCAGCCTTTTTTTATTATGTCGGCAGTTAATTTCTTCCAGAACGCAGGAGCGTCACGTGATAGGCAGACTCAGAGGCATCATCATTGAAAAACAACCCCCGTTAGTGCTGCTGGAAGTGGGTGGCGTGGGCTATGAAGTCCATATGCCGATGACCTGCTTCTACGAGCTGCCGGACGCGGGCAAAGAGGCGATTGTCTTTACCCAGTTTGTGGTGCGTGAAGATGCCCAACTGCTGTACGGCTTCAATAACAAGCAGGAACGCACGCTGTTCCGCGAGCTGATTAAAACCAACGGCGTCGGGCCGAAGCTGGCGCTGGCGATCTTATCCGGCATGTCTGCACCACAGTTTGTGAATGCAGTTGAGCGCGAAGATCCTGCGGCGCTGATTAAGCTTCCGGGTATCGGTAAGAAAACGGCAGAGCGTCTGATTGTCGAGATGAAAGACCGCTTTAAAGGCCTGCATGGCGATCTCTTCACGCCGGCGGCCGATCTGGTACTGACCTCTCCAGGTGCGCCTGCGACGGATGATGATGCCGAGCAGGAAGCGGTTGCCGCGCTGGTGGCGCTGGGCTATAAACCTCAGGAGGCCAGCCGTATGGTGAGCAAAATTGCCAAACCGGACGCCAGCAGTGAAACCCTGATTCGTGAAGCGCTGCGCGCTGCATTGTGAGGTAAAGGATGATTGAAGCAGACCGCCTGGTTTCGGCAGGCACTATTCAGGCAGAGGATGTGGTGGATCGCGCGATTCGCCCAAAACTGCTTGATGAGTACATTGGCCAGCCGCAGGTTCGTTCCCAGATGGAGATTTTCATCCAGGCGGCAAAGCTGCGCGGCGATGCGCTCGATCACCTGCTGATTTTTGGCCCTCCCGGTTTAGGCAAAACCACGCTGGCGAATATCGTCGCCAATGAGATGGGCGTTAACCTGCGCACCACCTCCGGCCCGGTGCTGGAGAAGGCGGGCGATCTCGCTGCGATGCTGACCAACCTCGAACCGCATGACGTGCTGTTTATCGATGAGATCCACCGTCTCTCACCGGTGGTAGAAGAGGTGCTCTATCCGGCGATGGAAGATTACCAGCTGGATATCATGATCGGCGAAGGTCCGGCCGCGCGCTCCATCAAAATCGATCTGCCGCCGTTTACCCTGATTGGCGCAACGACGCGAGCCGGGTCGTTGACCTCCCCACTGCGCGACCGTTTCGGGATCGTGCAGCGTCTGGAATTTTATCAGGTGGCCGATCTCCAGCACATCGTTGGCCGCAGCGCCCGCTATATGGGGCTGGAAATGAGCGAAGAGGGCGCGTTTGAAGTGGCGAAGCGTTCCCGCGGTACGCCGCGTATCGCCAACCGCCTGCTGCGCCGCGTGCGTGACTTTGCTGAGGTGAAGCACAACGGTTCGATTTCCGCCGAGATTGCCGCCCAGGCGCTGGACATGCTGAACGTCGATGCCGAAGGTTTTGACTACATGGACCGCAAGCTGCTGCTGGCGGTGCTGGACAAGTTCTTCGGTGGCCCGGTCGGGCTGGATAATCTGGCGGCGGCAATCGGGGAAGAGCGTGAGACGATTGAAGATGTGCTGGAGCCGTATCTGATTCAGCAGGGTTTCCTGCAGCGCACCCCGCGTGGACGTATGGCAACGGTGCGGGCGTGGAATCATTTCGGCATTACGCCACCGGCAATGCCGTAATCCTTAATTCCCTCTCCCGGTGGGAGAGGGGCAGGGTGAGGGCTCAGTGCCCTCCATATTAATTTACGGTCTTTTTCATCATACTGAAAATAAACAACACCGCCGCACTCAGCACCACGGACGGCCCCGCAGGCGTGTCATAGAACGCCGAGAAGGTGAGTCCACCCGTTACCGCAATCATCCCGACGATCACGGCCACACCGGCCATCTGCTCAGGCGTACGGGCAAAACGACGCGCCGTAGCGGCAGGGATGATCAGCAGCGACGTAATAATCAGCGCGCCGACAAACTTCATCGCTACGCCAATGGTTAACGCCGTCACCAGCATCAGCAGCAGCTTAACGCGCTGCAGCTTCACGCCGTCGACAAACGCCAGGTCCGGGCTGACGGTCATGGCCAGTAAATTCCGCCACTGCCAGAGCAGAATAGCGAGCACCACCAGCACGCCAATGGCTATAGCGATGAGATCCTCCGGCGTCACGGCCAGCAGGTCACCGAAGAGGTAGGCCATCAGATCCACGCGGATGTTCGACATCAGGCTGACCACCACCAGGCCCAGAGAAAGGGCACTGTGCGCCATAATGCCAAGCAGCGTATCAATGGCGAGGTGAGGACGCTTTTCCAGCCAGACCAGACCGGCCGCCAGCAGCAGCGTGACCACAATCACCGCGTAGAACGGGTTGACGTTCAGCAGCAGGCCAAAAGCCACGCCCAGCAGGGACGCGTGCGCCAGGGTATCACCGAAGTAAGACATTCTGCGCCATACCACAAACGAGCCGAGCGGGCCCGCGGCACAGGCAAGCATAATCCCGGCCAGCCAGCCGGGCAGTAACAGTTCAATCATGAGTGTCCATTTCCCCGACGCAGTACGATTCGTCCCTGCAAATCATGGCGATGATTATGATGATGGCGATAAATGCCAAGCTGCTCGGCGCCGCGAGGGCCAAACATAGAGATGAATTCCGGATGCATGGAGACGACTTCAGGCGTACCTGAGCAGCAGATATGATGGTTGAGGCACAGCACTTCGTCGGTTTTTGCCATCACCAGATGGAGATCGTGAGACACCATCAGCACTGCGCAATCGAGCTCTCGACGTAGCTGGTCGATCAAATCATAAAGCGCAACCTGACCATTAACATCCACACCCTGAGTCGGCTCATCCAGAACCAGAAGCTGCGGGCTGCTCAGCAGCGCGCGGGCAAGTAAAACACGCTGAGTTTCACCGCCGGAGAGTTTTTGCAGGGGCGCATCGACAAGATGGCCCGCCTGCACGCGTTTCAGTGCCGGGAGAATATCGGCTTTACGCGTGCCGGGGCGCAGACGCAGGAAACGGCTGACCGTCAGCGGCAGCGTGGCGTCGAGATGAAGTTTTTGCGGTACATAGCCAATACGCAATTTTTCCTCGCGCTTAATCACGCCTTCATCGGGTGCGACCAAACCCAGCACCACGCGTACCAGGGTGGATTTACCTGCGCCATTGGGGCCGAGAAGCGTCAGAATTTTGCCGGGCTTCAGATCGAGCGACACGTCAGAGAGGACGCGGCGCTGGCCAAATGAGACCGAAATATTTTCAAGAGAAACCAATGTCGTCATGTCATTTTAAGCTTGAAGAAGTCAACGAATGTTATAATATCACATTCCACGCATTCACTACGATGATTAGTCGCATTATGTTACATAAAAATACGCTTCTTTTCGCAGCATTATCTGCTGCCCTTTGGGGGACAACCGCACAAGATGTTAACGCTGCGGTTGTCGCTTCGCTTAAGCCATTTGGATTCATCGCGTCCGCCATTGCAGACGGCGTAACGGAGACCCAGGTTCTGCTCCCTGATGGTGCATCTGAGCATGACTATTCCCTGCGCCCGTCAGATGTAAAACGCTTGCAAAACGCGGACTTAGTCGTCTGGATTGGTCCTGAAATGGAAGCGTTCATGCAGAAGTCAGCAAAACAGGTAGCGGGTGAAAAACAGGTCGCGATTGCCGACCTCCCCGGCGTGAAACCGTTGCTCATGAAAGGGGCGGATGACGACGGCGACGAACATGACCACCATGCTGCAGACGGTGAAAAAGGTGATGGAGATCACCATCACGGCGAGTACAACATGCATCTTTGGTTATCCCCAGAGATAGCGCGGCTTTCAGCGGTTGCAATCCATGACAAATTAGTGGAACTTATGCCGCAAAGTCGAGCCAAACTAGACGCCAACCTGAAGGATTTTGAGGCACAATTAGCCGCAACCGATAAGCAGGTGGGTAATGAGCTCGCACCGTTGAAAGGAAAAGGGTATTTCGTTTTTCATGACGCCTACGGCTATTACGAAAAACACTACGGTTTGACCCCGCTGGGCCACTTCACCGTCAACCCTGAAATTCAGCCTGGTGCGCAGCGTTTACATGAAATCAGAACACAGCTGGTTGAGCAGAAAGCGACATGCGTTTTTGCTGAGCCACAGTTCAGGCCAGCGGTCGTAGAAGCCGTGGCCAGGGGAACATCCGTGCGCATGGGAACCCTTGACCCGCTAGGTACGAATATCCAGTTGAGCAAAGCGAGCTATTCGCAGTTCCTCAGCCAACTGGCGAACCAGTATGCGAGCTGCCTGAAAGGAGAATAACGAGGAAGTGAATACGTGCAACAGATAGCCCGCTCTGTCGCCCTGGCATTTAACAATCTGCCTCGACCCCACCGCGTTATGCTGGGGTCGCTTACAGTACTCACCTTAGCGGTCGCCGTCTGGCGGCCCTATGTGTACCACCCGAGTTCTGCCCCTATTATCAAAACCATTGAGCTTGAAAAGAGCGAAATCCGTTCTTTGCTGCCTGAAGCCAGTGAGCCTATCGACCAGGCGGCACAGGAAGATGAAGCTATCCCGCAGGATGAACTGGACGATAAAACCGAGAACGAAGCGGGTATCCACGAATATGTAGTGTCTACCGGTGACACGCTGAGCAGCGTGCTGAACCAGTACGGCATCGACATGGGCAATATCAGCCAGCTGGCGGCTGCGGATAAAGATCTTCGTAATCTGAAAATCGGACAGCAGCTCTCCTGGACATTAACGGCGGATGGCGATCTCCAGCGTCTGACCTGGGAAATGTCCCGCCGCGAAACCCGCACCTACGATCGCACTGCAAACGGTTTCAAGATGACCAGCGAAATGCAGAAGGGTGACTGGGTTAACAGCGTTCTGAAAGGCACCGTGGGCGCGAGCTTTGTCTCCAGCGCGCGCGATGCAGGCTTGACCAGCGCTGAAATCAGTTCGGTGATCAAAGCCATGCAGTGGCAGATGGATTTCCGCAAGCTGAAGAAGGGCGATGAGTTCTCCGTCCTGATGTCACGCGAGATGCTGGACGGCAAGCGCGAGCAAAGCCAGCTGCTGGGCGTCCGACTGCGCTCTGAGGGTAAAGATTATTACGCGATTCGTGCCGAAGACGGTAAGTTCTACGATCGCAGCGGTACGGGCCTTGCGAAAGGCTTCCTGCGCTTCCCGACGGCAAAACAGTTCCGCGTCTCCTCTAACTTTAACCCGCGTCGTCTGAACCCGGTGACCGGGCGCGTCGCGCCGCACCGTGGCGTTGACTTTGCCATGCCGCAGGGTACGCCGGTACTGGCGGTAGGGGATGGCGAAGTGGTGGTGGCCAAGCGTAGCGGTGCCGCCGGATATTATGTCGCGGTACGTCATGGTCGTACTTATACGACCCGCTATATGCACCTGCGCAAGCTGCTGGTCAAACCGGGCCAGAAGGTGAAGCGTGGTGACCGTATCGCGATTTCCGGCAATACCGGACGCTCTACCGGCCCGCATCTGCACTATGAAGTGTGGATCAACCAACAGGCAGTGAACCCGCTGACGGCGAAACTGCCGCGCACCGAAGGCCTGACAGGTAAAGATCGTACTGATTATCTGGCGCAGGTGAAAGAGGTGATACCGCAGCTGAGCTTAAACTAAGCCCTCTGTTTTTGTTAAAAAAGCCGGCGCACACTGACGCCGGCTTTTTCTTTTGTGCGGGGACGACTGCCTCGCTACACTATCTGAATAAAATTTTGCGTCATCAGACCCTGGATCCAGCATGGAAACCAAAAAAAACAATATTGAATACATTCCTGAGTTTGAAAAATCCTTCCGCCATCCGCGCAACTGGGGCGCCTGGCTTGGGGTTTACGCCTTTGCGGGGATGGCGTTGCTGCCGGCTTCCGTCCGAGACCCAGTTCTGGGGAAAATTGGCCGTCTGGCCGGGCGTTTAGGCAAGAGCGCTCGCCGCCGCGCGCAGATTAACCTCTACTACTGTTTTCCTGAGAAAAGCGACGCCGAACGTGAGGCAATCATTGATGAGATGTATACCACTGCCCCGCAGGCAATGGCGATGATGGCGGAACTGGCGCTGAAAGGGCCGGATAAAATCGTCGATCGCGTTGACTGGAAAGGGCTGGACATCATCGAGGAGATGCGTCGCAATGACGAGAAAGTGATTTTCCTTGTCCCCCACGGCTGGGGCGTTGATATTCCGGCGATGCTCATGGCGTCTCAGGGCCAGAAAATGGCGGCGATGTTCCATAACCAGGGAAATAAAATCTACGATTTTGTCTGGAACACGGTGCGTCGTCGTTTTGGCGGACGTTTGCATGCGCGTAACGATGGCATTAAGCCCTTCATTCAGTCGGTACGTCAGGGGTACTGGGGCTACTATCTCCCGGATCAGGACCACGGCCCAGAGCACAGCGAGTTTGTCGATTTCTTTGCGACCTATAAAGCGACGCTTCCCGCGATTGGTCGACTGATGAAAGTCTGTCGTGCCCGCGTGATCCCGCTATTCCCGGTCTATGACGGCAAAACGCATCGCCTGAGTATTGAGGTCCGTCCGCCGATGGACGATCTGCTCACCGCGGACGACCACACCATCGCGCGTCGAATGAACGAAGAGGTGGAGATCCTGGTGGGGCCGCATGCCGAACAGTACACGTGGATTTTGAAGCTGCTTAAAACGCGTAAACCGGGTGAAACAGAGCCCTACAAACGCAAAGAGCTTTATCCGAGGAAATAAAAAAAGCCCTCTCCAGACGGAGAGGGCTTTTTAACACAAACGTTATTACTCGACGGTCATAACGCGCGTGGTGTTGGTTGAGCCGATGGTGCTCATCACATCGCCCTGGGTCACGATAACGATATCACCGGACACCAGATAGCCTTTGTCGCGCAGCAGGTTTACGGCATCGTGCGCTGCAGCTACGCCATCATTGGTGCTGTCGAAGTGAACCGGCGTCACGCCGCGGTACAGCGCCGTCAGGTTCAGGGTACGTTCGTGACGGGACATGGCGAAAATTGGCAGGCCAGAGCTGATACGAGAGGTCATCAGCGCGGTGCGGCCAGATTCGGTCATGGTGATGATCGCGGTAACGCCCTTCAGGTGGTTTGCCGCGTACATCGCAGACATCGCAATCGCTTCTTCCACGTTGTCGAACTGCACGTCCAGACGATGTTTAGAGACGTTGATGCTTGGGATCTTTTCAGCTCCCAGGCAGACGCGCGCCATGGCGGCCACGGTTTCTGCCGGATACTGGCCCGCAGCGGTTTCCGCAGAGAGCATCACCGCATCCGTACCGTCCAGCACGGCGTTGGCCACGTCCATGACTTCCGCACGGGTTGGCATTGGGTTGGTGATCATCGATTCCATCATCTGAGTGGCGGTGATCACCGCGCGGTTCAGCTGACGCGCGCGACGAATCAGCGCTTTCTGGATACCGACCAGCTCAGGGTCGCCGATTTCCACGCCCAGGTCACCACGCGCAACCATGACAACGTCAGAGGCGAGGATCACATCGTCCATGGCATCTTGATCGCAAACGGCCTCCGCGCGTTCAACTTTAGCGACGATTTTAGCATCGCAGCCTGCATCACGTGCCAGGCGACGCGCATAGTTAAGATCTTCGCCACAGCGCGGGAAGGAGACGGCCAGGTAGTCAACGCCGATCAGCGCGGCAGTTACGATGTCCGCTTTGTCTTTATCGGTAAGCGCTTCTGCTGAGAGGCCGCCACCCAGTTTGTTGATGCCTTTATTGTTGGAGAGCGGGCCGCCAACGGTGACTTCGGTGAACACTTTCATGCCCTGAACTTCCAGCACTTTCAGCTGTACGCGACCGTCGTCAAGCAGCAGGATATCGCCAGGCACCACGTCAGCCGGCAGGCCTTTATAGTCGATACCAACTTTCTCTTTATCGCCTTCGCCTTTGCCCAGGTTGGCATCAAGCAGGAATTTGTCGCCGATATTGAGGAAAACTTTACCCTCTTTAAAGGTCGATACACGGATTTTTGGACCCTGCAAATCGCCAAGGATAGCAACGTGGCGGCCCAGTTTTGCTGCAATTTCACGCACTTTATCGGCACGTAATTTATGGTCTTCTGGCGTACCGTGAGAGAAGTTCATACGCACCACGTTGGCACCGGCGGCGATAATTTTTTCGAGATTATTATCGCGATCGGTGGCCGGGCCTAAGGTGGTTACGATCTTGGTTCTGCGAAGCCTTCTGGACATGTAATACTCCGTTGACTGAAACAACTTTGGTGTTGCGTGAACATTGAATCGGCCTTCATCTGCTGCAAGGCAGCGGCGAGGGGACCGAATGCCGTAAATCGTTACATCGTCATTATTCGTGACGTATTCGTTATCAACTATCAGGGAACATCGCTCTTTATAAGCAATTCTTTATCAAAACGCGATTCCTTCAGCGCTTCCTTGACCCGCTTCAAGTTATCCCGGAATTTTGCCCCGCGACGTAGGGTAAAACCGGTCGCCAGCACGTCAATTACGGTGAGCTGGGCCAGTCGGGAGACCATCGGCATATAAATGTCTGTGTCTTCAGGCACGTCGAGGGTGATTGCCAGCGTTGCCTCTCGCGCCAGCGGCGTGCCGGCTGTAGTGAGGGCAATCACCATGGCATCGTTTTCACGGGCAAGCTGCGCCAGCTCAACCTGACTTTTGGTGCGGCCGGTATGCGAAATCAGTACCACGACGTCATCTTCACTGCAATTCATACAGCTCATGCGTTGCAGCACAATGTCATCGGAATAAATAACCGGAACGTTAAAGCGGAAAAATTTGTTCATGGCGTCATGCGCTACGGCCGCCGACGACCCGAGCCCAAAGAACGCAATTCGCTTGGCCTGGGTGAGTAAATCCACCGCGCGATTTACAGAGCTCATGTCCAGAGACTGACGGACGTGGTCAAGCGAAGCCATGGCCGACTCAAAAATTTTCGTGGTATAGGCATCAACGCTGTCGTCTTCATCCACATTACGATTAACATAAGGGGTGCCGTTAGCCAGACTTTGTGCCAGATGCAGTTTAAAATCAGGAAAGCCGCGCGTTTCCAGACTGCGGCAAAAACGATTGACCGTGGGTTCGCTAACACCCGCTTCCTGTGCCAGAGCGGCGATGCTTGAATGAATCGCCTGAGCGGGGGAGGCCATAATGACCTCGGCCACTTTTCGCTCGGATTTGCTAAGGTGTTCCAGTTGAAACTGGATTTTTTCCAGCATGTTCATGTTAACAGGACGCTCATGGGTGTAAACGATTTCATAAATTGATGAAATCGAGATTCGATTTAGCCGATATTACCCTTGTGGCTTCCATTAAGGGTAACAATCGACAAGATAATGTTGTTGTTTTTTTTCATTACTTGATCGATGTCGGGTTTTGCTATGACCCTGTTGCGCAAAGAAACGACGGTTGTTGCGTCATTAAGCCGTCGAAATCATCCGAAGGGTGAAAAATCGCGGTATCGCACGCGACGATAAGCGCTAATGGTTTCGGGAATGACGTAAAAGCAGTACAGTGCATTGTAATAAAATTACAACGATACCTGGCAGAAGTACCAGGTGATCCAACTGAGGAGAATGACATGGCGGTAACGCAAACAGCCCAGGCATGTGACCTGGTCATTTTCGGCGCGAAAGGCGATCTTGCACGCCGAAAATTGCTGCCTTCCCTGTATCAACTGGAGAAAGCGGGCCAAATTCATCCGGATACCCGTATCCTGGGTGTTGGGCGCGCCGACTGGGACAAGGACGCTTATACCAAAGTCGTCCGCGAGGCGCTCGAAACTTTCATGAAAGAAAAAATTGATGAAAGTTTGTGGGATACCCTGAGTGGACGCCTCGATTTCTGCAACCTGGACGTGAATGACGTCAGCGCATTCGCCCGCCTGGGCGCGATGCTGGATCAGAAAAACCGTGTCACCATTAACTATTTCGCCATGCCGCCAAGCACCTTCGGCGCCATTTGCAAAGGTCTGGGCGAAGCCAAACTGAACGCCAAACCGGCGCGCGTCGTGATGGAGAAGCCGCTGGGTACGTCGCTGGCAACCTCGCGCGAAATCAACGACCAGGTGGGCGAGTTCTTTGAAGAATGCCAGGTCTACCGTATCGACCACTACCTCGGTAAAGAGACGGTTCTGAACCTGCTGGCGCTACGTTTTGCTAACTCCCTGTTTGTGAATAACTGGGACAACCGCACTATCGACCACGTGGAAATCACCGTGGCGGAAGAGGTGGGGATTGAAGGTCGCTGGGGTTACTTTGACCAGGCCGGTCAGATGCGCGACATGATCCAGAACCACCTGCTGCAGATTCTGTGCATGATTGCCATGTCTCCTCCGTCTGACCTGACGGCTGACAGCATCCGCGACGCCAAAGTGAAAGTGCTGAAGTCGCTGCGCCGCATCGACCGCTCCAACGTGCGCGAGAAGACCGTTCGCGGCCAGTACACCGCCGGGTTTGCGCAAGGCAAAAAAGTGCCAGGCTACCTGGAAGAAGAGGGCGCGAACAAGTCCAGCAACACCGAGACGTTCGTGGCGATCCGCGTGGATATCGACGACTGGCGTTGGGCGGGTGTTCCGTTCTACCTGCGCACCGGTAAGCGTCTGCCGGCCAAATGTTCCGAAGTGGTTGTCTACTTTAAGAACCCGGAACTGAACCTGTTCAAAGAGTCCTGGCAGGAACTGCCGCAGAACAAACTGACCATTCGTCTGCAGCCGGACGAGGGCGTGGATATCCAGATCCTGAACAAAGTGCCGGGCCTGGATCATAAACACAACCTGCAGACCACCAAGCTGGATCTGAGCTATTCCGAAACCTTCAACCAGACGCACCTGGCCGATGCTTACGAGCGTCTGCTGCTGGAAACCATGCGCGGTATTCAGGCGCTGTTCGTGCGCCGTGATGAAGTGGAAGAAGCATGGAAATGGGTCGACTCCATCACCGAAGCCTGGGCAGCCGATCAGGATGCGCCAAAACCGTATCAGGCGGGCACCTGGGGACCTGTCGCGTCGGTGGCGATGATCACCCGCGATGGCCGCTCCTGGAACGAGTTTGAGTAAGATAATCCGCTAGCCCGAAAGTGTTATTTTACCGGTAACATGATCTAACACAGCTAGTGGCACAATTTTCAACTTTTAAGCTCCGCGTGGATTCACCCGCGGAGCTTTTTTTATTACACTGCCGGAAGTGATTTTGCCCCTGAGCTCCGGACAGCAAGCGTTTCAGCGTTGTTAACAACTGCCAGCGACTTTGTAAACTCCCGAGCCCGGACAGATAAATGAGAGGAGCTTTTATGAATCCGACATTGTTACGCGTAACACAGCGCATTATTGAGCGCTCGAAAGAGACCCGTTCGGCCTACCTCGCCCGGATTGAGCAGGCAAAGAGCAACACCGTCCACCGATCTCAGCTGGCCTGCGGTAACCTGGCGCACGGCTTCGCCGCCTGCCAGCCTGACGATAAAGCGTCGCTGAAAAGCATGTTGCGTAACAATATCGCCATCATTACCGCCTATAACGATATGCTCTCCGCGCACCAGCCCTATGAGGTTTACCCGGACATCATCCGTAAAGCGCTGCACAGCGTGAATGCGGTGGGGCAGGTCGCGGGTGGGGTACCCGCCATGTGCGACGGCGTAACGCAGGGTCAGGACGGTATGGAGCTCTCCCTGCTGAGCCGCGAAGTGATTGCCATGTCCGCAGCGGTTGGCCTGTCACACAACATGTTTGATGGCGCGCTTTATCTCGGCGTGTGCGACAAGATTGTCCCGGGTCTGGTGATGGCGGCGCTGTCGTTTGGGCATCTGCCTGCTATCTTCGTGCCGTCCGGTCCAATGGCAAGCGGCCTGCCGAACAAAGAAAAAGTGCGTATCCGCCAGCTGTACGCGGAAGGGAAAGCAGACCGTCAGGCGCTGCTGGAGGCGGAAGCCGCGTCCTATCATGCGCCGGGGACCTGTACGTTCTACGGTACGGCTAACACTAACCAGATGGTGGTGGAGTTTATGGGGATGCAGCTTCCGGGCTCGTCCTTTATCCAGCCGGATGCGCCGCTGCGCAAGGCGCTGACCGAGGCCGCGGCCCGTCAGGTTACACGTCTGACCGGAAACGGCAACGAATGGATGCCGATGGGTAAAATGGTCGATGAAAAAGTCATCGTCAACGGGATTGTCGCGCTGCTGGCAACCGGGGGGTCAACCAACCACACCATGCACCTGGTGGCTATGGCGCGTGCGGCGGGCATTCTGATTAACTGGGATGACTTCTCCGAGATCTCTTCCGTGGTGCCGCTGATGGCACGCCTCTACCCGAACGGTCCGGCGGATATTAACCACTTCCAGGCCGCGGGCGGCGTACCGCTGCTGATGCGCGAGCTGCTGAAGGGCGGTCTGCTGCATGAAGACGTGAATACCGTGGCTGGCTTTGGCCTGCAGCGCTACACCCAGGAGCCGTGGCTGAACAACGGCGAGCTGGACTGGCGTGATGGGGCGAGCGCGTCTCTTGATGCGCAGGTGATTGCCACTATCGACAAACCTTTCTCTCCTCACGGTGGCACCAAAGTGCTGAGCGGCAACCTCGGTCGCGCGGTGATGAAAACCTCTGCAGTACCGGAAGAGAACCAGATTATCGAAGCGCCGGCGGTGGTATTTGAAAGCCAGCACGACGTATTACCTGCCTTTGACGCCGGCCTGCTTGATAAAGACTGCGTGGTGGTGGTGCGTCACCAGGGGCCTAAAGCTAACGGGATGCCAGAATTACATAAACTTATGCCACCACTTGGTGTATTATTGGACCGCCGTTTCAAAATTGCGTTAGTAACCGATGGACGCCTCTCTGGGGCATCCGGTAAAGTGCCTTCAGCCATCCACGTGACGCCTGAAGCTTACGACGGCGGTTTACTGGCGAAAGTGCGTGACGGTGACACGATCCGCGTGAACGGTCAGACAGGTGAGTTAACCCTGCTGGTCGATGACGCCGAGCTGGCGGCACGTCAGCCCCATATTCCTGACCTGAGCGCATCGCGCGTGGGGACCGGACGCGAAATGTTCAGCGCGCTGCGTGAGAAACTCTCCGGTGCGGAGCAGGGCGCTACCTGTATTACGTTTTAAGACGACTTGATTTTAACGATCTGGCGAGAGAAAACTCTGATGAAAAACTGGAAAACAAGTGCAGAATCAATCCTGACCACTGGCCCTGTCGTGCCGGTTATCGTGGTAAACAAGCTGGAGCACGCTGTACCGATGGCGAAAGCGCTGGTTGCGGGTGGCGTTCGCGTTCTGGAAGTGACCCTGCGCACCGCCTGCGCAATGGATGCCATTCGCGCGATTGCCAAAGAAGTGCCGGACGCCATCATCGGTGCGGGTACCGTGACGAACGCAAAACAGCTGGCTGAAGTGACCGAAGCGGGCGCACAGTTTGCCATCAGCCCGGGTCTGACCGAGTCGCTGCTGAAAGCCGCGACCGAAGGCACTATTCCACTGATCCCGGGTATCAGCACCGTCTCCGAACTGATGCTGGGCATGGACTACGGTCTGAAAGAGTTCAAATTCTTCCCGGCTGAAGCGAACGGCGGCACCAAAGCGCTGCAGGCGATTGCGGGTCCATTCTCTCAGGTACGCTTCTGCCCGACGGGCGGCATCTCTCCTGCCAACTACCGTGACTACCTGGCACTGAAAAGCGTCCTGTGCATCGGTGGCTCATGGCTGGTTCCGGCGGATGCGCTGGAAGCGGGTGACTGGGATCGCATCACAAAACTGGCTCGTGAAGCGGTGGAAGGCGCGAAGCAGTAAGTCATTCGCCGCATGAAAAACGGGCCTTTCGGCCCGTTTTTTTATCCCGTTACCTTAACGCTTGCTGCGGCCGCTTTGGCTCTCGCCACGGCGTCGTCAACGTTATCCCCGGTGGCTAACGCCACGCCAAGACGCCGGGTTCCGTCAATCTCCGGCTTGCCGAACAATCGTACCTGCAACCCGGCACCCACCGCCCCGTCAACGTTATCAAACGTAACGTTCTGGCTGGTTAACTGCGGCAGGATCACCGCCGAGGCGGCCGGGCCGTACTGACGGATACCGCCGACGGGCAGGCCGAGGAAGGCACGCACGTGCAGGGCGAACTCGGAGAGATCCTGCGAAATCAGCGTCACCATGCCGGTGTCATGCGGGCGAGGGGAAACTTCGCTGAAAATCACCTCGTCGCCGCACACAAACAGCTCCACGCCAAACAGGCCATAGCCGCCCAGCGCCAGGACGGTTTTACGGGCGATCGCCTGCGCACGCTCCAGCGCCAGGGCGCTCATCTGCTGCGGCTGCCAGGATTCGCGATAATCGCCATCTTCCTGGCGGTGGCCAATCGGGTCGCAGAAATGGACGCCGTCAACGGCGCTGACGGTCAGCAGGGTGATCTCAAAATCAAACTTCACGACGCCTTCGACGATGACGCGACCGGCGCCTGCGCGGCCCCCCTGTTGGGCGTACTCCCACGCCTTTTCCAGCGTGCTGCTGTCGCGAATAAAGCTCTGTCCTTTACCGGAGGAGCTCATCACCGGCTTAACGATGCACGGGTAACCCATCTCCTCAACGGCCTGCAGGAATGCCGCCTTATCGCCAGCAAAACGATAGCTCGACGTGGGCAATCCCAGCTCTTCTGCCGCCAGGCGACGAATGCCTTCGCGGTTCATGGTCAGCTTTGCGGCTTTCGCGCAGGGCACCACGCGCTGGCCTTCCTGCTCAAGCGCGATCAGCGTATCGGTGGCAATGGCTTCAATTTCCGGCACGACAAAATCAGGTTTCTCGCGCGTAATCAGCTCGCGAAGGGCATCGCCATCCAGCATGTTAATCACATAAGAACGATGGGCGACGTGCATGGCTGGGGCGTCGGCGTAACGGTCCACGGCAATCACTTCCACGCCTAAACGCTGACATTCAATGGCGACCTCTTTCCCCAGCTCGCCCGATCCCAACAGCATCACTCGCGTCGCCGCAGGTCGCAGCGCGGTTCCTAAACGAATCATAACAATCCCCCTGAAAAAGTTGCGGGCAGTATAAACGAAAACGTTTGCGTCTGTCTTGTGCACGGCCAGGTGAGGGGAGAAGAAATTTGCGCTTCTTTAGTCCGTCCAGACATTTCCTGACGCCCGCTCGCTTACGCTGTGGAACATATTCACCGTTAAGTGAGGGAAACCATGTCTGGCTGGCTAAATCAATTGCAATCCCTGTTAGGGCAGAAAACATCGTCTGGCGAGCGGGACCTGAGCAAACTGCTGGTACCCGGGGCGCTCGGCGGGCTGGCAGGCCTGCTGGTCGCGAATAAATCCTCGCGCAAGCTGCTGGCAAAGTACGGGACAGGCGCACTGCTGGCCAGTGGGGGCGCCATTGCGGGTACCGTCCTGTGGAACAAATACAAGGACAGGGTTAGGACCGCGCACAGTGATGAACCACACTACGGCGAGCACACCTCGCCGCTGGATCTGCGTACCGAACGGCTGATCCTGGCGCTGGTCTTTGCCGCGAAAAGTGACGGACATATCGACGATAAGGAACGACTGGCGATCGAGCAGCAGCTGCGTGAAGCCGGCGTTGAAGAGAAGGGCAGAACGCTGGTGGCGCAGGCCATCGAACAGCCTCTGGAGCCGCAGCGTCTGGCGCAAAGCGTGAAAAATGAGGAAGAGGCGCTTGAACTCTATTTCCTCAGCTGTGCCGCCATCGATATCGATCACTTTATGGAGCGGAGCTACCTTAACGCCCTGGGCGATGCGTTAAAGATCCCACAAGACGTGCGCGAAGGCATTGAGCGGGATATACGGGAACAAAAACAGGCGTTACAGGGATAGTTCTCGCCGTTGCGACCCTGTTTCGCTTGCATCATGCGTGGGTTTTGCCAACCTTATAGGGTG
>NZ_CDRQYH010000051.1:0-27487 GCF_977039595.1 Enterobacter sp. | reverse complement strand
TCCGGCAACTACGCCCAAATCGGCAGCTCCGGCAACTACGCCCAAATCGGCAGCTCCGGCGACGACGCCCAAATCGGCAGCTCCGGCGACGACGCCCAAATCGGCAGCTCCGGCGACGACGCCCGAATCGGCAGCTCCGGCGACGACGCCCAAATCGGCAGCTCCGGCAACTACGCCCAAATCGGCAGCTCCGGCAACTACGCCCAAATCGGCAGCTCCGGCGACGACGCCCAAATCGGCAGCTCCGGCTACAACGCCCGAATCGGCAGCTCCGGCAACTACGCCCAAATCGGCAGCTCCGGCGACGACGCCCGAATCGGCAGCTCCGGCTACAACGCCCGAATCACCGCATCGGGTAAAGGATCAGTGGTGGCCTGCGCGGGCAGCATTGAGCGCATTGTCCTGGGCGAAGGTGGCTGCGTATCAGTTCCATGGCACGACGGTAACCGCACCCGCATTGCAGTGGCGTATGTCGGCGAGAACGGCATTGAGGCAAATACCCCGTATTACGTTAACGACGAAGGTCAGTTCGTCAAGGTTGAGGAATAATCCATGAGCTTAGAAACAAATCTGGAACTTAATAACCAGCTGGTAACCCGTAATAACGAATTGCTTGAACGCCTTATCGCTGCCCTGGCCTCTGGCGTCGCTCTTCGCCCGGACACCGTGGCGCAGGTGCAGGAATACCGCGAAACAGCACTGGAAAACAAAGCGGAAAATACTATTATCCGCAAGGTTACGCTGGACGATCTGGAGTTCAGCGACATTATCGCTCTGGCTGCATTCTACCCTGACCCGCAGGAGCTCAGCGAAACGATGGTCCAGCGGGTTGTTGATTATCGCGATGCCGAAGGCGATAAGCGCGTTGTGCAGATCGACGCCCTGGATAGCGCCCTGCAGGGAGTTAAACGAGCAGGTCATTTGAACAAGCCAGCGTTACTTGACCTGTCGCGTAACATCCTGCGTTTCTGGGACGATTTACCAACCATCGCGGCACGCCGTGAGTTTGCCGAGCGCTTACTGGACGCACCAGCCGACGGCCGTCATGAAGTGAAGCCGAAAACAAGCGGTAAGGATGAAGAACGCACAGGGCCGTTCTACTGCAAGAACGTTGATGGCTCCGCCGCCAGCGAGCTTCATACCCTACGCAAGCTGAACGAACTGCTTAAAAAGGGCCATATCGAGATCACTAAAGTTGAATACCTCCAGCTGCAGGAAGATTTCGCGCGTAAAAACGCGGCAAAAGGCGGTACCGAAACGGGTGACGATGCCGGGGGTAATACTGGCGAACAGACCGATTTTGCGGCGCTGCGTAAAAAGGCCGAAGGGTTGATCCTCCAGCTGGCGAAAGGTGGTTACCGTGCCGAAGCGGTGGCGATTCTGGAAAAACAGGGTGCTAAAAAACTCGGCGAAGTTGCTGACGAGAACCTCTCAGACGTGATCGCTCAGGCTGAAAAAGCGCTGGAGGGTTAATCATGCCAGACGTTCATGCACGACTTTCCCCGTCTTCAGCGCATCGGTGGATGCGCTGCCCCGGTAGTCTGGCGCTGGAGGCCACGCAACCGGATAAAAGCTCCTCATTCGCAGAAGAAGGTACCGCAGCCCACGCGCTGGGAGAAAAAGTGCTGCGCAACCGCCTAAGCCACCCGGAACACTATGCGGGTTGCAATGTCGCGATGTTCCTCGGCTCTTATCCTCTGGCTGAGCACCCGGATGATACTTCCGGCCCGCAGGTAGATGAGGAAATGGTCGAAGCCGTTGGCCGTTACGTCGACACCGTCTGGGCGCTGTCGCAGGGCAATGAGCTGCTGGTCGAGCAGCGTGTCGACTTCTCCCACATCGTGGGCGTAGAAGAGTCCTTTGGTACCGCCGACGGCGTAATCATCGCGGGCAACGAACTGCAGATCCACGACCTGAAATACGGTAAGGGTGTGCGCGTTGATGCTGAGCAGAACGAGCAGCTGCAGCTGTATGCCCTGGGCGCGCTGGAGCAGTTCAGCATGCTGTACGACTTCGAGACGGTGCGCCTGTTCATCCACCAGCCGCGACTTAACCACGTTTCAGAGTGGGCCCTGACGGTGGAAGAGCTCCAGGCGTTCGGCGAACGGGCGCAGGAAGCGGCCGCCAGCGTGATTGTGATGTTCAACATCGCCGATTGCGAAGGCGTCGAAACCCTGCCGCTTGAAAACTTCACACCCGGCGAAAAACAATGTCGGTTCTGTAAGGCAAAAGGCGGTCTGTGCACCGCTGAGGCGCAGGCCAGACTTAGCGATGTGAAAGACGATTTTGTCGACTTAACCGAGCCGGTGGGCGAGCAACTCGTAGAGGCCGTTAAACGCGTGCCGCTGCTGACTGCCGAACAGCTGGCGGATATTTACAGCCAGGTTGGCCTGATTGAGTCTTTTTGCAAAGCGGTGTGCGACCGGGTGAACAGTGAGCTGAACGCCGGGCGTCCGGTACCGGGCTTTAAGCTGGTTACTGGTAAACAGGGTAATCGCGCCTGGAGCGATGAAGAAGCCGCCCGCGCGCTGCTGAAAGACCAGTTCCGATATAAAACTGAGGAGGTTTTCGACCTTAAGCTGATTAGCCCGACCAAAGCCGAGAAGCTCATCAAAAAGGCCAGCCCTCGCCGCTGGACGAAAGTCGAAGCGCTGATCACCCGCGCTGACGGTAAGCCCACCGTCGCCCCCGAATCCGACCCGCGCCCGGCGCTCAATATCAACCCTGTTAACGATTTCGACGACGTGTCCGACGACGCGCTCGCCGCTGACCTCATCTGATTAAGGAACGACTCCATGAAAATTAAACTGAACAACGTCCGCCTGTCTTACCCATCTCTGTTTGAAGCTACTGACTATGAAGGTGACGGCGTATTTAAATTCCGGGCGACATTCCTTATTCCTAAAGGCAGCCCACTCGATAAAGAAATTCAGGCAGCTGTAGCCACGGTTGCAAAAGAAGCTTGGGGCGAAAAATATCAGTCCATTCTGGATTCTATCAAGCATAACCCGAATAAAGCGGGTTATCGCGACGGTGACACCAAACCTGATAGTGATGGATACGCCGGGAATATGTTTATTGTTGCGAGTAACAAATCTCGTCCTCTCGTTATCGATAAAGATAAAACACCGTTGGTTGCCGCAGATGGCAGACCTTATTCGGGTTGCTACGTCAACGCGACGATCAACATCTTTGCCTATGAGAATAAAGGTAAAGGTATCAGTGCTTCGCTCGGCGGTGTCCAGTTCTTCAAAGATGGCGATGCGTTCAGCGGTGGCGGTGTTGCAACCGCAGATGAATTCGACGACATCAGCGAAGGTGCAGACGCCTCCGATCTGGTTTAACCATTCTACGCCCGGCTATACGCCGGGCTGTTTTCTGAGGTCAAAATAATGGCGCAAACAGTATTAAGTAGCAGCATTAAAGAACAAATCGTCTGTAACGCTCTGGCAAAAGCAGGTATTCCAAATCGCAAAGCAGCGCTACGTGCGGCGCGGGTTGCATGGGCTGAAAGAGTCAGGCTACAGGCGATTGGAGGTGCAGAAGTAGAGGCGGAAATACGCAAAAATTTAAAAAAAAAATTGAAGCACTTGCCGCTAAATTTCCTGAGGCGCTAAAAACCTCCAATAGTATTACCAGGAAAGATAACGACATGTATCTGAATCTGGCGGGATCTCGGGTTAACGTCTATTTCAACGGTAATTACCGGAGGTATGAATCAGGATCACCTGACCATATTCACAAAATCGCACCGAGTGAATTTACCCTTCTGGCAGACGACCCCCTCGTTACCGAGTTTTACGGGTTTGATGCACTTTATAAGCAGATTCAGAATGACGAATCAGATATTCGCCAGAACGTCAGTGCCGCGCTGAGTAAAGTCCGGACAGTCAAACGTCTGCTGGAAGAGTGGCCCGAAGCTAAAGAGCTGCTACCAGCCGACGCCTCATCTGTTCCGCTGCCGCCAGCGATACGACGCGAAACTCTCAACGAAATGATCGGCCTCCCTTCCGACGAAGAAGCCACCGCGTAAACACCACCCGGCCATGCGCCGGGTGTTTTGCAAAGAGTGTCCCTTTTCGCAAAGCACCCGCGAGGATTGAGTATGGAAAAATTATGGATTGACCTCGAAACCTTCAGCGAGGTGCCTATTAACAACGGCACCCATGCCTATGCTGAAAAGGTTGAGGTAATGCTGATGGCCTGGGCCATTGACGATGGTCCTGTCAGCGTATGGGATTTAACGACGGGCATTGTAATGCCACCAATGTTGTATCAGGCTCTGGCCGATCCGTCGATTGAGGTGTGGGCGCACAACTCACATTTCGACCGTACGGTTATGAGGCATGACCATCCGGAGCTGGTCCCTGATGTAACACGCTGGCGCGACACGATGGTGCAGGCGCTGGCGCACGGCCTCCCCGGCGCGCTGGGTGCGCTCTGCGAGGTTCTGGGCGTCCCGCAGGACAAGGCGAAGGACAAAGAAGGTAAAGCGCTTATCCAGCTGTTCTGTAAGCCACGTCCGAAGAACAGCAAACTGCGCCGGGCCACCAGCAAAACCCACCCGGAAGAATGGCGGCGCTTTGTTGCTTACGCTGGCCTTGATATCGAGGCTATGCGCGAAGTACATAAGCGCCTGCCGAAGTGGAACTATAAGGGTGCAGAGCTGGCGCTATGGCATCGTGACCAGCAGATCAACGACCGCGGCGTCTGCATGGATGTGCAGCTGGCGCAGGCGGCGATCGAGGCGGTAGACCTCGAGCAAAAACGCCTGGCAAAACGCACGCAGGTGATGACCGACGGCGAAGTGCAGGCGGCCACGCAGCGCGATGCGCTGATTAAGCACATTGTTGAATCGTACGGTGTGGAGCTGCCGGACATGCAGCGCAGCACGCTGGAACGCCGTATGGCGGATCCTGATTTGCCGTCTGCGGTTAAAGAGCTGCTGGCTATCCGCCTGCAGGCCAGCACCACCAGCACCAGCAAGTACAAATCGCTGATGAAGGGCGTGAGCAGTGACGGGCGTCTGCGCGGCACGCTGCAGTTCTGCGGCGCATCGCGAACCGGGCGCTGGGCCGGGCGATTATTCCAGCCCCAGAACCTGCCCCGCCCTTCTCTTGAGCAGGACCAGATAGACGAGGGCATCGAGGCGCTGAAAGCCGGATGCGCCGATCTGCTGTTCGATAACATCATGGAGCTGACCAGCTCAACGCTGCGCGGCTGCATCATGGCCCCCGCAGGCAAAAAGCTGGTGGTTAGCGACCTGTCGAATATCGAAGGGCGAAAACTGGCCTGGCTTGCCGGCGAGCAGTGGAAGCTGGACGCGTTCCGCGAGTACGACGAGGGGACCGGGCCGGATCTGTATAAACTGGCCTACGCCCGCGCCTTCAATATCTCGCCGGACGATGTTGATAAATACCAGCGTCAGATCGGCAAGGTGATGGAGCTGGGCCTGGGCTTTGGTGGTGGCGTTGCGGCGTTCCTGACCTTCGCCCTGGTCTACGGCCTCGACCTCGACGAGCTGGCAAACGCCGCGCTGCCGAACATCCCCCGCGATGTTATCCGCGAGGCTAAAAGCTGGTACGACGAATCGGTTAAGCGTAAGGCGACCTACGGCCTGTCAGAGCGCGTATTCATCGCCTGTGACTCGCTCAAGCGCCTGTGGCGCAGAGCGCACCCGGCAACCTGCGATTTCTGGTACGAGCTCGAGCGCACCGTCCGCTCCGCAATAGCCACACCGCAAAAAACGCTGTACTGCGGTTATCTCAAAGTCCGCCGCGATGGCGCATGGCTGCGTATCCAGCTGCCGTCCGGGCGCGCGCTGTGCTACCCGTCCCCGTCAATCGAGAAGGGAAACATCACCTATCAGGGCGTTAACTCCTACTCGCGCAAATGGCAGCGGCTCAAAACCTACGGCGGAAAGCTGGTGGAAAACGTCACTCAGGCGGCCGCCCGCGACGTTCTGGCCGGAAACATGCCAATGATCGAGGATGCCGGTTACAGCATTGTGCTGACGGTACACGATGAGGTAATCACCGAAGCGCCGGACACTGACGATTTCAACGACAAAGCGCTTTCCGCGCTGCTCTCCACTAACCCCGAATGGGCTCCCGACATCCCGCTGAACGCTGGCGGCTTTGAGGCGTACCATTACAGAAAAGAGTGAGTTATGACACAGGATGAAGTTAAAGCGCTGTTCGTCTACGAACCGCTGACGGGGCTATTGCGTCGCGTGGGTGGTCGTAAACTCTACCCGTGGCATGGTACCGGTAAGAATAAGCGTTATCTGGCAACCACTATCGGCAGAAAAACCTACTACCTGCATCAGCTTGTCTGGCTCTACCACCACGGCGCTATACCGCCAATGCTCGACCACATAAACCGCGATCCGCGCGATTGCAGGATCGAAAATCTTCGAGTCTGCAATAACGCCCAGAATCAATACAACATTGCCAAGCGGAAGCACAACAAATCCGGTTTCAAGGGCGTTGTGTTTCACCCTAAATGCCCGCGAAAGCCGTGGCAGGCAAAAATTGTAATCCGAGGAAGAGTTAAGAGTCTCGGGTATTTCCCAACAAAAGAGCAGGCAGCAGAAGCTTATACCAAAGGCGCAAAGCTTTATGCTGGCGAGTTTGCCAACTTCTGAGGTAACCCCTATGTCATTTAAATATCGGGACAGTCCGCTTTATTACCGGACTGCGCGGGAGGCTTTGCGCCTTGAGCAATCAGGCGAGTATGGCCGGGCGGCGAAGGTCTGGGCGAAAGCCAACCGCGAATCACGTAACGAACTGAATCAGGACTGGAGCGAACGCCGGTCTGATTTTTGCCTGATGCAGAACATGCGCGAAAAGCGTAGGGAGGTGAATGATGCGTAATACAGCGAAACTACAACTGGGGTTCTCCCCGCTATCCAAAAAGATCATGTTGGCAAAAATGCGCGATGTTGACGGCGGTCGCTTGCGTGTTGGCAATGACCCTGGGCGTGACGTAACGAACGAAGCCGCGCAGTTAGTTTGGCAGCTGGTAATGGCAGAAGGCGGCGAAATTAGCTGGGGTCTTGATGATGGTAGCCGGATGGTACTGAGGGCTGAAAAGCAGGTGAAGTAAATGGCCTACGAACGTGAAAGCCTTATCGAAAAGCACCTCGTCACCGAAGTGAAAAAGGCTGGCGGGGTTGCCTTTAAGTTCGTGTCACCCGGTCGCCGCTCGGTACCGGATCGCATTGTCCTGCTACCCGGCGGCCGTCTCATCTTTGTCGAATGCAAAGCACCTGGCAAACCACCACGCGCCGACCAGCTGCGCGAGCACGAACGGCTGCGCACGCTGGGCTTTACCGTGGTGGTGCTGGATAGCAAAGATCTGGAGGGGATATTGTGCGAAAAGTCCAACGACGCAGTAAATTCCGCCTGATCGGCGGCCCGTACGATGGCGCTATGGTGATGCTGTTTACCGCTGGCACACTGGAGTTTACAGCTAAGGGGCAGACCGGGCGGTATACAGGTCAAAGCGGAGACAGGCTACACTGGGAGGAAAAACGTGTCGGTTAATTCCCCCTCTAAAATTTTCACGCCCCGCCCTTATCAAGACCTCATCATCAACCACGAAATCGACATCCTGCGCTGCAACATCTGGGCGGGAATGGGCATGGGTAAAACCGTGGCGACGCTCACCACGCTGGAAGACCTTTTTATGGCGGGAGCGGAGACACAGCCTGCGCTGGTTCTCGCGCCTCTGCGCGTGGCCGCCAGTACCTGGCCGGATGAAGCGGTGAAGTGGGGGCACCTGCGCAATATCGAGGTGCAGCCGATTGTCGGTAATGCCAAAGCACGCGCTGCGGCGCTGGCGAACAGCAACGCCAGCGTGTTTACCATCAACTACGACAATCTGGTCTGGCTGGTGGAAGAGCTGGGCGGCGGCTGGCCGTTCGGTACTGTCATTCCCGACGAAAGCACCCGGCTGAAATCCTTCCGGCTGCGCGGTGGCGGTAAACGAGCGGCGGCGCTGGGCAAAGTGGCGCATAAGCACACCCGGCGCTGGATGAATCTCACCGGTACGCCAGCGCCGAACGGCCTGGTGGATTTGTGGGGGCAAGCGTGGTTTGTGGATCAGGGTCAGCGCCTCGGGCGCACCTACGGCGCGTTTACTTCCCGTTGGTTCAACTCAATACAGTTTCCGGGGCAGAGCTGGACGAAGCTGGAACCGTTCGCCCATTCGCAGGACGAGATACAGCGGGCGCTGGCCGACGTAACAATCTCACTGGACGCCGCCGACTGGTTCGACATCAAAGAGCCCATCCATAACGTGATACGCGTGGACATGCCACCAAAGGCACACCAGCAGTATCGCGAAATGGAAAAAGAAATGTTCCTCGAACTGAACGGCGAAGGCATCGAAGCGCCGAACGCCGCGGCAAAGACTGTGAAGTGTCTGCAAATCGCCAGCGGCGCGGTGTACACCGACGACGCCGGAAACTGGTCTGAACTGCACGACGCGAAGCTGCAGGCGCTGGACAGTATTCTCACCGAAGCAGCTGGCGCACCGGTCCTGGTGGCCTACCACTGGAAACACGATCTTGAGCGCCTGCTTAAAGCGTTTCCCCGAGGTCGTCACCTCGACCAGGATCCACAGACCCTTCGCGACTGGAACGCCGGAAAAATACCGGTCCTGTTCGCACACCCGGCCAGCGCCGGCCACGGCCTGAATATGCAGGACGGCGGCAACATACTGGTGTTTTTCTCGCACTGGTGGGATCTGGAGCAGTACCAGCAAATAGTTGAACGCATCGGACCAACCCGCCAGATTCAGGCCGGACACAACCGCCCGGTGTTTATTCACCACATTATCGCCGCCGACACTATGGACGAAATGGTGATGGAGCGGCGCAACTCAAAACGAACAGTGCAGGACATCCTGCTCGATGCCATGAAAAAGAGAGGTATAGCATGACACCGGTTATCTCTGACACTGACCTGATTAACATCAAAGAGGTTGAGCGCTCTGTTGGGCTGAAAAAATCCAGCATTTACGAGCGCATCAGCAATAACGAATTTCCGAAGCCTAAGAAGCTCGGAAGCCGAACCTCCCGCTGGGTACGTGGCGAGGTCGAAGAGTGGAAAAAACAGTTTCTTTAAATCAAACGCAGCTGGTCAATATAATCCGCGTACCACTGCATCATTTCCCGACGTCCTTCCATATACAGGGCATGGTTATAAACCCCGCGTATATTGTTCTTGTCAACGTGAGCGATCTGGAGTTCAACCCAGTCAGAGTTGAATCCTTTATCGTTCAGGATGGTGCTGAACGTATGCCGGAAGCCATGCCCTACTACCCTTCCCTTATACCCCAGCGTGTGGATCATCCTGTTTATTGTGTTCTCGCTCATGACCTTTGACGGGTCATTCCTGCCGGGGAACATATTCACGTATCGACCTGTCAGGCCGTGTAATTCTTTCAGCAAGACAACAAGCTGATCGGAGAGCGGTACCAGATGCGGGCGATCCATCTTCATAAATTCGGCGGGTATCTGCCACAGCCGATTATCGAAATCTACCCATTCCCATTTTGAATGCCGCAGTTCGTAAGTACGCAGCCCTGCCAGCATCATGATCTGCAAACCCAGTCGGGGGAGCGGGCTCCCCTTGTAACCTTCAAGCGCCGCCAGAAAATCGGGCAGTTCTTCAGCCGTCAGGAACGGAAAGGACTCCCCCTTATGGCCGGTCATGGCACTGTTCAGTTCGCTGACGGGGTTATACTTCGCGCGCCCTGTCGCAACGGCATAGCTGAATACTTCACCGCACCACCGGCGCGTTTTGGCTGCTTTCTCGGTTGCGCCGCGATTCTCAATTTTGCGCAGTGCCGCCAGCATCTGAACCGGTTCGATTTCAGCAACCGGCAGCTTACCCACAGCTGGGAAAATATCTTTGTTGAACGCTTCGAGAATGTCAGAGGCATAGCCAGGCGACCAGCGCGGCTTCTTGAATTCGTGCCATTCTGCGGCAATCTCTTTAAACGTGATCGTCTTTGCTGCCGCAGCTGCAACATGGCTTTTGACTTTCACCGGATCAACACCTGCTGCAACGTTCCGCCTGGCCTCGTCTCGCTTTTCGCGTGCAGCTGCCAGCGAAACAGCCGGGTACACACCGAGCGCCAGCATCTTTTCTTTACCGGCGAAGGTATAGCGATAGCGCCAGTATTTTGCCCCACTGGTTTTCACCAGCAGAATAAGCCCGTTACCGTCTGGCAGCTTGTAGTCTTTCTCGGCAGGCTTTGCCGTCTCAACCTGTCGCGCGTTTAATTTCATAGGTACCCGCCTCAAACTCAGATACCCGATTATGTACCCGTTTTATATTTGGATTGCAACGGTAAAAGGTGGATAACGGCGGACAAACAAAACAGTCAACACCGCGAAAAACAAGGAAAAATGGACGATTGGGGATGGTACTGGATGAAATAATGGTGCCGATAATAGGAGTCGAACCTACGACCTTCGCATTACGAATGCGCTGCTCTACCAACTGAGCTATATCGGCCCTGAAAGGCCGGTTACGAGCGTAACCACGGGGCAAAAGGTTAGATCTAACCGGGTGATGCGTCAATGCCCTTTTGAATCAAACGGCTACTTTTGCATCACCCGTGATTATTTACGCACGAATCGTATCGTCACCGAAGCCGATCCACTTATACGTGGTCAGTGCTTCGAGGCCCATCGGACCGCGTGCGTGCAGTTTCTGCGTGCTGACCGCCACCTCGGCACCGAGGCCGAACTGACCGCCGTCGGTGAAGCGGGTGGAGGCATTCACATATACCGCAGAAGAATCCACTTCGTTCACGAAGCGATCGGCATTGCGCAGCGTACGCGTCAGGATGGCGTCAGAATGCTGCGTGCCATGCTCACGGATGTGCGCAATGGCGTCGTCGAGATCGCTCACGATTTTCACGTTCAGATCCAGTGACAGGAACTCGTCGTCGTACTGCTCCGCATTGACGGGAACCACGTTAGCCGGGCCATCCTGCAGCAGCGCGAGCGCACTGGCGTCAGCATGCAGCGTCACGCCGCTCTCGGCCATCTGTTTGCTCAGGGCCGGCAGGAAGGCGTTTGCAATGTCCTGATGCACCAGCAGCGTTTCCACGGTGTTACAGGTGCTCGGACGCTGGGTCTTCGCGTTAACGATAATCTTCAGCGCCGGTGCAATCTCAGCGCTGTCGTCTACCACGATGTGACACACGCCGATACCGCCGGTGATCACCGGAATCGTCGACTGCTCGCGGCACAGCTTGTGCAGGCCCGCGCCGCCGCGTGGGATCAGCATGTCGATGTATTTATCCATGCGCAGCATTTCGTTGACCAGCGCGCGGTCCGGGCTCTCGATCGCCTGTACGGCACCCGCCGGCAAGCCACACTCTTCCAGCGCCTGCTGAATGACTTTCACCGTCGCGGCGTTGGTGCGCCAGGTCTCTTTCCCACCGCGCAGAATGGCGGCGTTACCGGTTTTCAGGCACAGGGAGGCGACATCCACCGTCACGTTTGGTCTGGCTTCATAAATAACGCCGATAACGCCGAGCGGCACGCGACGGCGCTCCAGGCGTAAACCGCTGTCCAGCAGCCCACCGTCAATCACCTGCCCTACCGGGTCGGCCAGATTGCATACCTGACGAACATCGTCGGCGATGCCTTTCAGGCGGGCCGGGGTCAACGCCAGACGGTCGAGCATCGCTTCGCTCAGACCGTTGCGGCGCGCTTCCAGTAAATCCTGCTCGTTGGCGAGCAAAATCTCCTGAGACTGTGATTCGAGATAATCAGCGATTTTTTCCAGCACGCGGTTTTTCTCGCGGCTGGAAAGGAGCGCCAGTGTATAAGAGGCGGCCTTCGCGGCGGCGCCCATTTGTTCCAGCATGTTCTGGCTCCTTAACGAATAATCATGTCATCGCGATGCACGGCAACCGGGCCATATTCATAGCCCAGAATGGCGTCGATCTGCTGCGAATGGTGACCCGCGATGCGGCGCAGGGCATCGCTGTTATAGCGGCTTACGCCGTGGGCGATGTCGCGGCCTTCGAGGTTACGAATACGGATCACTTCACCACGGGAGAAGTTGCCTGTCACGCTTTTAATTCCTTTAGGAAGTAATGAACTTCCTCGTTCCAGAATCGCGGCGGTTGCCCCTTCATCGACGACGAGTTCACCCGCAGGCGGCGCGCCAAATATCCAGCGCTTACGGTTTTCCAGCGGGGATTCCTGAGCGTGGAAGCGGGTACCGACGGAGATGCCTTCCATCACGTCGCCAATCACGCCAGGGCGGCTGCCCGCCGCAATGATGGTGTCGATACCGGCGCGGCACGCTACGTCAGCGGCCTGCAGCTTGGTCCCCATACCGCCCGTTCCGAGGCCGGACACGCTGTCACCGGCGATGGCGCGCAGCGCATCGTCGATACCATGAACGTCGGTAATCAGCTCGGCTTCCGGGTTAGCGCGCGGATCGGCAGTGAACAACCCCTGCTGATCGGTCAACAACAGTAATTTATCGGCTCCGGCCAGAATGGCCGCCAGCGCCGAGAGGTTATCGTTATCACCCACTTTGATTTCAGCGGTAGCAACGGCATCGTTTTCGTTAATAACCGGAACAATATTGTTGTCCAGCAGCGCGCGCAGGGTATCGCGGGCGTTCAGGAAGCGCTCTCTGTCTTCCATATCCGCACGCGTCAGCAGCATCTGCCCGACGTGAATGCCATAGATTGAGAACAGCTGTTCCCAGAGTTGAATGAGTCGGCTTTGTCCCACGGCGGCCAGGAGCTGTTTGGAGGCGATCGTCGCGGGGAGTTCGGGGTAACCCAGGTGTTCACGCCCGGCGGCAATCGCCCCGGAGGTCACAATCACAATACGATGCCCTGCGGCATGTAACTGAGCGCACTGACGTACAAGCTCAACAATGTGGGCGCGATTTAGGCGGCGCGATCCGCCTGTTAAAACACTGGTACCGAGTTTTACCACCAGCGTCTGGCTGTCACTCATGATTCTCTGCCGTTCAACGATAAGGGAAAGTAATGTCAAACGAACGTTTTAACAGGAGTCAGCCCCGTTGCCAACTGCCTTAGCACATCGCGAAACACTTTGTTGCGCGGGATCAGGGAGCGTAGCGGGAGAATTTGACAGTTTTATTACCGAAATAATAAATCACAGTTTTTTAAAATTATTCTTAGTTTGTCATAAAAGTTTCATTCCAGAACGATAAAACCCTTCCTGTTTTTTCACGGGACTTAAGCATGAGCTTATCGTCCAGCGAATTTTTTAGCGCGTTTATAAGACAGGATCGAAAATGAAAAAGAGCACTCTGGCATTAATGGTTATGGGCGTAGTGGCTTCTGCATCCGTTCACGCAGCTGAAGTTTATAATAAAAATGGTAATAAGCTGGACGTGTACGGCAAAGTGAAAGCCATGCACTACATCAGCGATGATGCTACCAAAGATGGCGATCAGACTTACGTTCGTTTCGGTTTTAAAGGCGAAACGCAGATTAACGATCAGCTGACGGGCTATGGCCGTTGGGAATCTGAATTCGCAGGTAACAAAGCCGAGAGCGACTCTACTCAGAAGACGCGTCTGGCGTTCGCGGGCCTGAAGCTGAAAAACTTTGGTTCACTGGATTACGGTCGTAACCTGGGTGCCCTGTATGACGTCGAAGCATGGACCGATATGTTCCCTGAGTTCGGCGGCGACTCTTCCGCGCAGACCGATAACTTCATGACCAAGCGTGCGACCGGTCTTGCCACCTACCGTAACACCGACTTCTTCGGTGCGGTTGACGGCCTGGACATGACCCTGCAGTACCAGGGCAAAAACGAAAACCGCGACGCCAAGAAACAGAACGGTGACGGTTTTGGTACCTCTCTGACCTATGACTTCGGCGGCAGCGATTTCGCCGTCAGCGGCGCCTACACCAACTCTGACCGTACCAACGCTCAGAACCTGCTGGCGCGTGGCCAGGGCCAGAAAGCAGAAGCCTGGGCAACAGGTCTGAAATATGATGCGAACGATATTTATCTGGCTGCAATGTATTCAGAAACCCGCAATATGACGCCAATTTCCGGTGGGTTTGCAAATAAAGCGCAGAACTTTGAAGTGGTCGCACAATATCAGTTCGACTTCGGTCTGCGCCCGTCCCTGGGATATGTCCAGTCTAAAGGCAAAGATATCGAAGGTATTGGCGACGAAGATCTGGTGAAATATATTGACGTTGGCGCGACCTATTACTTCAACAAAAATATGTCCGCCTTTGTTGATTATAAAATCAACCAGATTGACGACAAAAATAAACTGGGCGTGAGCAGCGATGACATCGTTGCACTGGGTATGACCTACCAGTTCTAAGATTATCCGAATAAGAAAATCCCGGCAGTTGAGCCGGGATTTTTTTTGCCCGGTGGCGCTGCGCTTACCGGGCCTACGGGATAGTGCATTTTGTAGGCCGGGTAAGGCGAAGCCGCCACCCGGCGCTGTGACGCTATCAGGCAGTCAGCTTCACCGCTTCGCTGGAAAAGTCATCTGCGGGTTCGAACTTGAGATCCAGAGTCGCCAGCAGTGCGCTCGCTTTGTCGTGAAACTCTTTCAGGGTGTATTCCAGGCGGTCAATGACTTCCTGATCTTTAATGGTGGTCGCCTGCCAGTTGCCGTCTTTATTAAACAGGCCAAACTGGTAGCTATACGTAAAGCGTTTTTCCTCTGCTTCCATTTCCATCCACCAGCCCCAGAATTCACGTTTTTCGGGTGCAGGCTTCACGTTGACGCATACAGCCAGGCAGTCGAAAAAAAAGCGATTCTCTTCACACTGCTCTTCTCGAATATACGGGCCAAGAGCCATGAACTTCTTAATCAATCTACTTTTCGGGTGTCCACTCGGTAACGTCATTGCGATCTCCTTTTGTGAAGCCACTGTTTTACCAAACCAGCGAAATTTAGCAATCTATTAACACAATCTCTGAGCGATCCAGCGCGTAATCTCTTTCAGTGCTTTGTCGAAATTCTGATAGACCGGGCTGAACGGCACCTCAAGCAATTTGCCATCCGCAGATGACGAAGTGATTAAGCGCGACTCTTCTTCCGGACTAAATGGATCGTTTTTCCAGAACCCCGACAGCATCGGCGTTGGGCAGCGACGTCCCAGCAAGCCTTGCGTTTTTAACGAGTAGCGATTGAGCTCAACGCGCAGCGCTTCGTCTGATGCATCATGCATGCCAAGACGGCTGGCCAGCACATCAAGGTACATTTCAGGTACGTTGCCCTGACGGGCAGGATCGCTGAGCAGGGCGTGTACGACCGGGCCGAGGCAGGCGACGGCTTTAAGGCGAGAAGATTCAAGATAAGCCAGACGCACCGCGACGTTCGCGCCGAAACGGAAGCCGAATGCCGCCACGCGGGTGTGGTCAACCCAAGGAATGTTTTCCAGTGCTTTTAGCGCATGCTGGTGCAGCAGGCTGGAATCCTGAGTCAGTTTCCATTTGGAGGAGAAACCAATTGAAGGCATATCAAGCGTCAGCATCGCGATCCCTTTTGGTGCGAAGTAGCGCTCATACAGGCTGTAATAATCGATTTGCAGCGAATCCAGCCCGCCGCACATGAGGACGGTCGGGAACGGGCCTTCACCTTCAGGCATATGCAGGAACCCGGTAATGGATGACCCACCCGGAATGGTAAACTCGAGTTCGCGCATCTGGCCAGGCAGGCGTTGAGCCGCCTCTTCGTAAGCGCGATTCGCCAGTGCCTGTGCCTGCTCAGCAAGCTCATCACCTTTCAGATGTGGATAAGCGGCAATGGCGTAGAGATTGGCCGCATGCAGCCAGTGCTTGCCGCTGCGCGTGGCATCCTCTTCCTGGCTGGCTTTTTGCTGCCAAACCATCGCCTGTTTAGACCACTCATAGATCCAGTTTCCGCCACGGTAGCCCACCACGGTATCATAGAGTTCGTTGTCGGTACGCTCGGCTTCACTCATCACGATACGTGCCTGCACATCGAGGATTTCACGGGGGTCGATACCGCGCCAGATCCACATCAGGCGATTAATCATGCGATACCAGTGAGGCACGTTTTTACCGTCTAACGCGGACTGGACGGCAGGCTGGGTACCCGGATTAAAGCGACGCACCAGCGTCGACGTTTCAGGGTGTTTGAAACGGGGTTTGAAGAGTGTCTCGGTGAGATTCGCCTGCGTCATTGCGTTGCCTCCATGAATACGTCATATGAAGACTATTGTAACGCGTGGCAGGCCAAAAAGAACAACGCCCGACATAGCCGGGCGTGTAAAGTTACGTACTGGTATTAACGGCCTGAAATAGGCGGTACAAAGACCACGCCCATATCCCATGGCTGTTCAATCCAGGTATCCTGCGGGATATCAATCACGTAATCGTCAACCAGCGGGCGGCCAGCCGGTTTAGCGAAGATAGTGACGAAGTGCGCTTTAGGATACATTTCGCGGATAGCGACCGCAGTACCGCCGGTATCCACCAGGTCATCAATAACGATGAAGCCTTCACCGTCACCTTCCGCACGTTTCAGCACGGTCAGCTCGCGCTGGTTGTCATGGTCATAGCTGGAGATGCAAACGGTATCGACATGACGAATACCCAGCTCACGTGCCAGCAGCGCCCCCGGTACCAGACCGCCACGGCTGACGGCAATAATGCCTTTCCACTGTTCGGAAGGCATCAGACGCGCAGCCAGTTTGCGTGCGTGAATCTGCAACATGTCCCAGGTGACGACGTATTTTTCGCTCATGTGAAGTGTCCCAGCCTGTTTTTATACGGCTTAAAAAGTGTTCGAGGGGGAAATAGGTTGCGCGAGATTATAGAGATCTGACGCACTAAAAACCAGTGTTTAGCGCCCTCTGCCTGAGTTTTTACATGCTTTATGCTACCAGCCAGCAGAGAAAGTGGTATTCTCAGTTTCATCTCGCAAGCCTGACTTGTGGTAACTATTAACCTGCTAACCCTGTGACCTGCAACCCTGTTTGCAGCGCCTCGACAAGGAGACTTATCGTGTCTGAACTGTCTCAACTATCTCCGCAGCCGCTGTGGGATATTTTTGCCAAAATCTGCTCCATTCCACACCCTTCCTACCATGAAGAACAGCTTGCCGAACATATTATGGGCTGGGCGAAGGAAAAAGGTCTGCATGCTGAACGCGACCAGGTTGGCAATATTCTGATCCGCAAACCTGCAACCGCAGGCATGGAAAACCGCAAACCGGTTGTGCTGCAGGCGCACCTGGACATGGTGCCACAGAAGAACAACGACACCGTTCACGACTTCACCAAAGACCCGATTCAACCGTACATCGACGGCGACTGGGTGAAAGCACGCGGCACCACGCTGGGCGCGGATAACGGCATCGGTATGGCCTCTGCGCTGGCGGTGCTGGCCGACGACAGCGTTGAGCACGGTCCACTGGAAGTGCTGTTAACCATGACCGAAGAAGCGGGCATGGACGGCGCATTCGGTCTGCAGGCGAACTGGCTGCAGGCGGATATCCTGATCAACACCGACTCAGAAGAAGAAGGCGAGATCTACATGGGATGCGCGGGCGGGATTGATTTTATCTCTACCCTGCCGCTGTCTCGCGAAGCGATACCTGCGGGCTTCCAGACCTTCAAGCTGACGCTGAAAGGTCTGAAAGGCGGCCACTCCGGCGGCGATATTCACCTGGGTCTGGGCAACGCCAACAAGCTGCTGGCACGCTTCCTGGCAGGCCATGCGGCCGAGCTGGATCTGCGTCTGGTGGATTTCAACGGCGGTACCCTGCGTAACGCGATCCCACGCGAAGCGTTCGCCACCGTAGCGGTTCCAGCAGCAAAAGCGGACGAGCTGAAAAAACTCTCCACCGTGTACCTGGATATCCTGAAAAACGAACTGTCGGCGAAAGAGAAGAACCTGACCGTAGTGCTGGAATCTGTTTCTACAGATAAAGCCGCGCTGACCGTGCAGTCTCGTGACACCTTTGTTCAGCTGCTGAACGCGACGCCAAACGGCGTGATCCGCAACTCTGACGTGGCGAAAGGCGTGGTGGAAACCTCACTGAACGTGGGCGTGGTGACCATGAGCGACGACAGCGCGGAAATCATCTGCCTGATCCGTTCACTGATCGACAGCGGTAAAGAGTACGTGGTGAGCATGCTGGAATCTCTGGGCACGCTGGCGGGCGCGAAAACGTCTGCAAAAGGCAGCTACCCGGGCTGGCAGCCGGATGCAAGCTCTCCGGTGATGGCGCTGGTGCGTGAAACTTACCAGCGTCTGTTCAACAGCACGCCAAACATTCAGGTGATCCACGCGGGTCTGGAATGTGGTCTGTTCAAGAAACCGTATCCGGATATGGATATGGTGTCCATCGGGCCAACCATTACCGGTCCACACTCGCCGGATGAGCAGGTTCATATCGAAAGCGTCGGTCACTACTGGACGCTGCTGACTGAACTGCTGAAAGCAATCCCTGCGAAATAACATCTTCATCCCAGCCCTCTTCCTGTGGAAGAGGGTGAAAAATCCAGGCCCGGTAAGCGTAGCGCCACCGGGCTTTTTTACAATCCCAGAACCAGCTGTCGCTCTAGCTGCGGATCCAGCAGCGTGACGTGCAATCCCACCAGCCTTACCCCTCGCCCGCCCCGGCGCTCTTCCCATGCCTTTTTTGCCGTCGCGATAAGATCGTCTTTATTCAGTCGCGGCCAGACGTGTTCCTGCGTGGTCTGCTGGAAGTCGTTGAATTTTAATTTGATACCCTGACGGGCAATCAGCAGGTCCGGCTTCACCTTGATTAAACGCCGTTCCAGCTCCGGATAAAGCTGTTCCGTGATGATCATTTCGCATTCGGACCAGTCATGTATATCTTCAATGAGGGTGCGCTCAACGCCGACGGATTTACGGAGCCGCTCGCTGTTCACATCGCGATCGTCAATTCCCTGGCTACGCTCCCACAGTACGCGGCCAAACTTCCCGAAGCGCTTAAGCAGCATGGCGAGATCGCTTCGCTGCACGTCCTCACAGGTCCGTAGCCCCATGCTTTCCAGCTTTGCGGCGGAAACTTTTCCTACGCCGGGGATTTTGCCGAGCGGCAGCGTTTTCAAAAACGCAGGCACCTCTTCCGGCGTGATGACGTACTGGCCGTTGGGCTTATTCAAATCGGAGGCAATTTTGGCAAGGAATTTAACGGGCGCGACGCCCGCCGACGCCGTCAGATTCAGCTCGTTGAAAATCGTCTGGCGGATCTCTTGCGCCATCAGCGTGGCGGAGCCGTGGCAGTGAACGCTGTCGGTCACGTCCAGATAGGCTTCGTCGAGCGACAGCGGCTCTATGAGAGAGGTATAGCGGGAGAAGATTTCCCGGATGTGAAGGGAAGCCTCTTTATAGGCTTCAAACCGGCCGGGCAGAAGCGTGAGATGAGGACAAAGCTTTAAGGCCATCGCCGTCGGCATGGCGCTGCGCACGCCAAATTTGCGCGCAGGATAGTTGGCGGTGCTGATGACGCCACGCTGAACGCGGCTGCCGCCAATGGCGATGGGAATATCCCGCAGCGCCGGGTTGTCTCGCATCTCCACTGCGGCAAAAAAGCAGTCCATATCAACATGGATTATTTTGCGCATAGTATGCCCTCACTTATCACTGGATAAGTATACAGTAAACAAATGAGGGTTGAGAAGCGTGCGTGGAAATTGTCGGGTGACGGCTTCGCCTTACCCGACAGACAAGACTAAATAATGCGCTGCTGTTCGCGGGCCATCCTTTTCTTCCGCGCATCGCACGGTTCCGGGCAGTCGCAAACCTTTTCCATCCCAATAGAGGAGATACCGCCGCAGCTGCCCTGAATGCTTTTCCGCTTAACGATCCAGCCTAACGACATGCCGAAGATGACAAGCACAAAAACCACAAAGGTTGCCAGAAACGTCAGCATCATCAACCTCCAAAGTCGTCGAGCAAGATGTTCTCATCTTCGACACCGAGATCTTTCAGCATCTTAATCACGGCGGCGTTCATCATCGGCGGGCCACACATATAGAACTCGCAGTCCTCGGGTGCCGGGTGCTGTTTGAGGTAGTTTTCATACAGCACGTTGTGGATGAACCCCGTATAGCCCGTCCAGTTATCTTCCGGCTGCGGATCGGAAAGCGCAACGTGGAAGGTAAAGTTCGGGTTTTCACGCGCCAGCTGTTCAAACTCGTCGTCGTAGAACATCTCGCGCAGCGAGCGCGCCCCGTACCAGAAGCTGATTTTACGCTTGCTGCCGAGCCGCTTGAGCTGGTCAAAAATGTGCGAGCGCATCGGGGCCATACCGGCACCGCCTCCGATAAAGACCATTTCCGCGTCGGTATCTTTCGCGAAAAACTCCCCGAACGGACCGGAGATAGTCACCTTATCTCCCGGCTTCAGGGACCAGATGTATGACGACATCACGCCCGGCGGTGCATCCGGCACATTCGGTGGCGGCGTGGCGATACGCACGTTGAGCATGATGATGCCTTTCTCTTCCGGGTAGTTAGCCATCGAGTAGGCGCGCAGCGTCGGCTCTTTTATCTCCGATACAAAGCGGAAGAGATTGAATTTGTCCCAGTCGGCGCGGTACTCATCCGGCACGTCGAAGTCCGCATACGCCACGGTATGTTCAGGACACTCAATCTGAATGTATCCTCCGGCGCGGAACGGAACATCTTCCCCTTCCGGTACCCGCAGCTTCAGCTCTTTAATAAAGGTGGCTTTGTTATCATTTGAGATAACCTCGCACTCCCATTTTTTGACGCCGAAGATCTCTTCCGGCAGCTCAATCTTCATGTTCTGACGCACCGCGACCTGGCAGGCCAGACGGCAGCCCTCTTTCGCTTCACGCTTTGTGATATGCGCCAGCTCGGTTGGCAGAATATCGCCACCGCCCTCTTTTACCGTCACGCGGCACTGCCCGCAGGAGCCGCCACCGCCGCAGGCTGACGAGACAAAGATCCCATTGCCCGAGAGCGTATTGAGCAGTTTGTCACCCGCTGGCGTGCGGATCTGATTCTGCGGCTCGTCGTTAATATCAATCACCACGTCACCGGAATTCACCAGCTTCGCGCGCGCCACCAGAATTAACCCTGACAGCACCAGTACGATCAGCGTGAACATCACCACGCCAAGGATAATTTCCATCTGTTAGCCCTTATAGCTGCACACCGGAGAAGGACATAAAGCCCAGCGCCATCAGCCCGGTGGTGATAAAGGTGATCCCTAAGCCACGCAGACCCGCAGGCACGTTGGCATATTTCATTTTCTCGCGGATCCCCGCCATGGTGACAATCGCCAGCATCCAGCCGATGCCGGAACCAAAACCGTACACCACGGATTCACTGAAATTGTAATCACGCTGAACCATAAACGAGACGCCACCAAAGATGGCGCAGTTCACCGCGATCAGCGGGAGGAAGATCCCCAGCGCGTTGTACAGCGACGGGAAGTACTTATCGAGGATCATCTCGAGGATTTGCACCAGCGCCGCGATCACCCCGATAAAGGTGATAAAGTTCAGGAAGCTGAGATCAACCCCCTCCACCAGTGCGCCGTCACGCAGCACAAAGTTGTAGACCAGATTGTTAATCGGAACCGAAAGCCCCAACACAACGGTGACCGCCACGCCCAGCCCAAATGCCGTGGAGACCTTTTTAGACACGGCAAGGAACGTACACATGCCCAGGAAAAACGCGAGCGCCATGTTTTCAACAAACACCGCCCGCACAAACAAACTCAGGTAATGAGCCATCGTCGGTTACTCCTTTTCCTGCTGTTCTGGTCTCAACGTACGAATCAGCCAGATCAACAAACCGATAATGAAAAATGCGCTAGGGGCCAGCAGGAACAGGCCGTTTGGCAGATACCAGCCGCCGTTCTGCACCGTGTCCAGCACCGTGATGCCAAACAGCTTGCCGCTGCCAATCAGCTCGCGCAGAAACCCAACCGTAAGCAGGATCACGCCGTAGCCGAGGCCGTTGCCGATGCCGTCCATAAAGCTCGCCAGCGGCGGCATTTTCATGGCGTAGGCTTCCGCACGCCCCATGACGATACAGTTAGTGATAATCAGCCCGACAAACACCGAGAGCTGTTTGGAGGTTTCATAGGCAAAGGCGCGCAGCAGCTGATCGACCACGATCACCAGCGAGGCGATGATCGCCATCTGGACGATGATCCTCACGCTGTTGGGGATGTGGTGGCGGATCATCGAGATAAACATGCTGGAGAACGCCGTGACCAGCGTAACCGCCAGCGTCATCACTACCGCCGTTTCCAGTTTGGTCGTCACCGCCAGGGCTGAACAGACGCCCAGCACCTGCAGCGTGATCGGGTTATTGGCGAGCAGTGGGCCAATGAGTACTTTTTTGACTTCTTTCAGTTCACCGGTATCAGCCATTGTTCAGCGCTCCTTCACGTACGTTTTTCAGGAAAGGACCAAAGCCCAGCTCGCCCATCCAGAAATCAAAACTGTGCTGCACGCCTTTTGATGTGAGCGTGGCGCCGGAAAGCCCGTCAACGGCGTAGTCGTCACCGGGACGAGCCGCCCCTTTCATCACCTTCAGCGCAGGCAGGCCGTTATCGTCGAGCACTTTCTTGCCGACAAACTGTGCCCGCCAGTTAGGGTTCTCAACTTCACCACCCAGCCCCGGGGTTTCGCCCTGGTCGTAATACGTAATGCCTTTGACCGTGCGGCCATCGGTATCAAGAGCGACAAAGGCATACATCATTGACCACAGACCATTACCGTAAATAGGAAGTACCACTTCCTGAATGCGTTTTTGGGGATCGCGAACCAGATAAACTTCGGCAAGGTTGCTGCGACGCTTAATCCCCGCGGGATCTTGGGATGCCTCCAGCGTCAGGCTCATCTGCGGATCTTTAAGCGCCAGCGCCTGGTTGAATTTTGCCGGGTCTTTATCGAGCAGTTCACCCGTTTTTAAATCCACCAGACGCGCCGAAATACGTTCAGCAAAGACGGCAGAAACGTCGTCTGCGCTCATTCCTTCCTGCATCAGCCCGGCGACGGCCAGAATGTTGCGCTGTTTATCCAGCGCACGTTGCTCTTGCTGCAGGGGTTTTAACCCCACGGCAGAGCCGGCTACGACAATGGAGCAGACCAGGCAGAGCACCAGCACCACCAGCAGCGTTTTGCTGATGCTGTCGTTATTTTTTACTTCAGCCACGTGCCTTCCTCCGCTTGATGTTGGCCCGCACCACCAGGTAATCGAAGAGTGGCGCAAACAGATTGGCAAACAGAATGGCCAGCATCATCCCCTCCGGGTACGCCGGGTTGACCACGCGGATCAGGACACACATTGCGCCAATGAGCACGCCATAGCTCCATTTACCTTTGTCAGTGAAGGAGGCTGACACGGGGTCGGTTGCCATGAACATCATGCCGAACGCGAAGCCACCCAGCACCAGATGCCAGTACCACGGCATGGAGAACATCGGATTGGTGGTCGAACCGATAACGTTGAACAGGGTGGCGGTCAGCACCATGCCGATCATCACGCCCGCAACAATTCGCCAGGAGGCCACGCGGCCAAAAAGAATGATCGCGCCGCCGAGCAAAATCATCAGCGTAGAGACTTCTCCGATGGAGCCCGGAATGTTGCCAATAAAGGCATCAAACCAGGTCACGGGCTGACCCGTCGCGTTGTTCACCAGCGTTTCGCCGCCGTGTGCGGCCCACTGTGAAAGCGGCGTCGCGCCGGAAAAGCCGTCTGCCGCCGTCCAGACCAGATCGCCTGAGATTTGCGCCGGATAGGCAAAGAACAGGAACGCACGTCCCGCCAGCGCCGGGTTGAGGAAGTTCCGCCCGGTGCCGCCGAAGATCTCTTTGGCAATCACCACGCCGAAACTGATGCCCAGCGCCGCCTGCCAGAGCGGTAAGGTTGGCGGGACAATCAGGGCAAACAGAATCGAGGTCACGAAGAAGCCTTCGTTGATCTCATGTTTACGGATGATGGCGAACAGCACTTCCCAGAAGCCACCCACGATAAATACCGTGATGTAAATCGGCAGGAAGAACACCGCGCCCAGCGTCATCATGCTCAGCCAGCCCGCGTCTGCAGCAAAGCTTACCCCTAGCGACTGCGCCAGGCGGTAGTGCCAGTCAGACTGGATCACCTGCGCCAGCTGCTGCGCATCGTACATGTGGTGCAGCGCCGGAATGGTCTGCAAGCCAACGTTGTACATGCCCCAGAACATCGCCGGGAAGACCGCAAACCATACCAGAATCATCATGCGCTTAAGGTCGATGGCATCGCGAACGTGCGCCGCCCCTTTCGTCACCAGCCCCGGCGTGTAGAAAATAGTCGTCGTGGCTTCATACAACGGGTAGTACTTTTTGAGCTTCCCTTCGGTAAAGTGCGGCTCAATTTTTTCAAAGAGGTGTTTTAAGCCCATCGGTTATCCTTCCTGCTCAATGCGGGTTAACACCTCGCGCAATACCGGTCCATATTCGTATTTGCCTGGACAGACATAGGTACAGAGCGCCAGATCTTCCTCGTCCAGTTCCAGACAGCCCAGCGCCTGCGCGCTATCGGTATCCCCAGCGAGCAGATCGCGCAGCAGCATGGTAGGCAGAATATCCAGCGGCATGACGCGCTCGTAGTTGCCAATCGGGACCATGGCGCGCTCGCCGCCGTGCGTGCTGGTCGAGAAGCTAAACAGCTTATTACGCAGGAAGTGGCCCAGCGTAGTCCGGGTGACGGAGTATTTTTCCGCACCGGGCAGCACCCAGCCGAACAGCTCTTTTTCGCGCCCTTCCTGCACAATGCTGACCTGCAGATGGAAACGTCCCAGATACGCGTGCGCATTGACAGCATGGCGGCCACTGAGGACCGAACCGGAAATCAGGCGGTTTTCACCCTCTTTCATTTCCCCCACCAGCAGTTCATTGATGTCTGCCCCCAGCAGCGTCTTCACCAGGCGCGGGTTTGCAGCCTGCGGTCCACCGATGGCGATTATCCGTTCAGCGCAGAGTTCACCAGTGGTGAAAAGCTTACCGATGGCGATGACGTCCTGATAATTAAGGTGCCAGACCTGTTTCGTCAGGCTTACTGGCTCAAGGAAATGGATGTGCGTCCCGACCAGCCCCGCCGGATGCGGGCCAGCAAACTCATTAAACGTGACCTGCCCTTGCGGATGCCCCCCAAGCTTGCCGCCGCCGGCCTGGCAAACGTGGACTTTCCCCGAAGTCAGGCGGGTTAAAGCTGTCAGTCCGGCATCAAAGGCTTTGCGCTGCGCCAGAATAACCGGTTGCGGGTCCACGCTGAGCGGGTTGGTGTCGATTGCCGTGACGAAAATCGCGGCCGGTTCCGTGCCCGGAACAGGGGATTTGCTGAAGGGACGCGTACGAAGCGCGGTCCATAAACCGGACGCCAGAAGCTGAGCCTGAACGGCGTCACGGTTCAGCGCAGCGAGTTCTGCGGCGTCATAATGGGCAAACTCACGCTTTTCATCGCCTTCAATGCGGATAACTACCGACTGCAGAACGCGCCGTTCGCCACGGTTGATGGCCACAACGGTGCCGCTCGCGGGAGTCGTGAACATCACGCCGGGATTTTTTTTGTCCTCGAAGAGCGCCTGTCCTTTGATCACGCGATCGCCCTCCTGTACCAGCATTGAAGGGCGCATTCCCAGATAGTCGTCGCCCAAAATGGCGACATGACGGACGCTTGCGCCTGTCGAAACGTGCTGCGCGGGCACGCCTGCAATCGGCAGATCAAGTCCTTTTTTTATTTTAAACATGTGGTTAGCAGGTTTCCATGAACAACAATCCAGTGGGCGCAAAGTGTAACATTTTCCCCTTTCCGCGGGCAGGGTATCCGCCATTGCGCGCGCCAAATTGCGAGCTAATGCGCAAAGTTTCTGGAACCATCGCAATTTTGATGGTTTATTAAGTAAAACTAATTTGTAAACTCACCGCCCGGCTCTTGCGAAAATCTATAGCGGTGCTAATGTGAGCGCTCCTAACAGAATAATCTGATTTCGGGTCTCTTTTGCCGTCCTGGCAAGTTGGTCATGGTTTTATCAAGGAACTAGTAGTATGCGTAAAATCGCATTGTTCATTGCGATGCTTCTGATTCCGTGCATGTCGTTTGCCGGACTGCTCAGCAGTAATAGCTCAACGACGCCGGTCAGCAAGGAATATAAACAGCAGTTAATGGGATCGCCGGTTTATATTCAAATCTTCAAGGAAGAGCGCACTCTCGATCTGTTTGTGAAGATGGGCGAGACATATCAGCTGCTTGATAGTTACAAAATTTGTAACTACTCCGGCGGACTGGGGCCAAAACAGCGTCAGGGCGATTTCAAAAGTCCGGAAGGGTTCTACAACGTTCAGCGCAGCCAGCTCAAGCCTGACAGCCGCTTCTATAAAGCCATTAACATCGGCTTCCCGAATGCCTATGACCGTGCACACGGTTATGAAGGTAAATATCTGATGATCCACGGTGCCTGCGTGTCTATCGGCTGTTATGCGATGACCGACTCCGGCATTGATGAGATTTTCCAGTTCGTGACGGGCGCGCTGGTCTTTGGGCAGCCTAACGTTCAGGTCAGCATCTATCCGTTCCGCATGACGGACGCCAACATGGCGCGTCACAAATATTCTTACTACGCGGATTTCTGGAAACAGCTGAAGCCAGGGTACGACTATTTTGAGCAGACCCACAAGCCGCCGGTGGTCTCTATCGTAGATGGCCGTTACGTGGTCAGCAAACCGCTGAGCCACGAAGTCGTCCATCCACAGCTGGCGTCAAATTACACGGTCCCCGAGACAAAATAGCACCCACTCGCCTGGCATAATCTTTTGCCAGGTTTCGTTGCCCGTCAGCGGCTGCGTTGCGATAACAGTGACCACATCGTTCGGTGTGGTCTCCTTCTGAAAATCTATCTCCACATCCTGATCGAGAAGCGTCGCAACGCCAAACGGCGCACGGCGGGTGATCCAGAACAGATTCGTCGAGCAGAACGCCATCACATAGCGGCCGTCAGAGAGCAGCATGTTGAACACGCCTTTTTCACGCAGTTCAGTTGCCAGCGTCGCGATATATTTGAACACGGCAGTCATGTTGCCGGGCGTGCGGGGATAGCGCTCCGTCAGCTTGTGCAGCAGCCAGCAGAAGGCTTTTTCGCTGTCCGTCTCGCCGACCGGGCGGAAATTGCCCGTCTCCAACGACTTATAGCCCGTGAGTTGCCCGTTGTGCGCATAGGTCCAGTTACGGCCCCACAGCTCGCGTGTAAACGGATGGGTATTTTCCAGCGCCACTTCGCCGCGGTTAGCCTGACGGATGTGGGCGATCACCGAGCGGGACTTGATCGGGTAGTCCTGTACCAGTTTGGCAATCGGTGAATTAAAGCTGGGCTGTGGATCTTTGAACGTGCGACACCCTTTTCCTTCGTAGAAGGTGATGCCCCAGCCGTCTTTATGCGGCCCGGTTCCTCCACCGCGCTGCACCAGCC
>NZ_CDRQYH010000050.1:0-28688 GCF_977039595.1 Enterobacter sp. | reverse complement strand
AGCTCTGCAAGAGGCCGGACTCAAGTTCACCGACATTCAGCCCGTCTACCTGACTCCCGCTGACGCGCGCGCCGCGTTCCAGCAGAAGAACGTTGATGCCTGGGCCATCTGGGACCCGTACTACTCCGCCGCATTGCTGCAGGGCGGCGTTCGCGTGCTGAAAGACGGTACCACGCTGAAGCAGACCGGCTCGTTCTATCTGGCCGCACGTCCTTATGCGGAAAAGAACGGCGCATTTATTCAGGGCGTGCTGGATACCTTTACCCAGGCCGATGCCCTGACACAGACCCAGCGTCAGGAGAGCATTTCCCTGCTGGCGAAAACCATGGGCTTACCTGAGCCGGTGATCGCGAGCTATCTCAACCACCGTCCGCCGACCACCATTACCCCGGTGGACGCACACGTCGCCGCACTTCAGCAACAAACGGCTGACCTTTTCTATCAAAACCACCTGGTGCCAAAACAGGTCACTATTCGCGAACGCATCTGGCAGCCCGCAGGCAAAGAAGGAGCTAAATCATGAGTCTGAATCTTTTCTGGTTTTTACCCACCCACGGTGATGGACACTATCTTGGTACAGAAGAGGGCTCGCGCCCGGTTGACCACGGCTACCTGCAGCAGATTGCGCAGGCGGTGGACCGAATCGGTTTCACTGGGGTGCTCATCCCGACCGGACGTTCATGTGAAGATGCCTGGCTGGTCGCCGCATCAATGATTCCGGTCACCCAGCGTCTGAAGTTCCTGGTTGCCTTACGTCCAAGCGTCGTCTCCCCTACCGTGGCGGCACGCCAGGCGGCAACGCTGGACAGACTATCCAACGGCCGCGCCCTGTTTAACCTGGTGACGGGCAGCGATCCGCAGGAGCTGGCAGGCGACGGCGTGTTCCTCGACCATACCGAACGCTATGAAGCTTCCGCCGAGTTCACCCGCGTCTGGCGACGCCTGCTGGAAGGTGAAACCGTTACCTTTGAAGGCAAGCATATTCACGTTCGTGACGCGAAACTCTACTTCCCGCCGGTACAGCAGCCGCGACCGCCGCTCTATTTTGGCGGATCGTCGGATGTGGCCCAGGATCTGGCGGCAGAACAGGTCGATCTCTATCTGACCTGGGGCGAACCGCCTGAGCTGGTGAAAGAAAAAATTGCCCAGGTACGCGCTAAGGCGGCCGCCCATGGCCGTAAGGTGCGCTTCGGCATTCGCCTGCATGTGATTGTGCGCGAAACCAGTGAAGAAGCCTGGCAGGCGGCGGACCGCCTAATCTCCCATCTGGATGATGAAACGATCGCCAGAGCCCAGGCCGCATTTGCCAAAACCGACTCCGTCGGGCAGCACCGGATGGCATCCCTGCACAACGGCAAGCGCGAGAATCTGGAGATTAGCCCGAACCTGTGGGCGGGCGTTGGTCTGGTGCGCGGCGGTGCGGGCACGGCGCTGGTGGGCGACGGACCGACCGTAGCTGCACGTATGAACGAATACGCCGAGCTGGGTATCGACAGCTTCATTCTCTCCGGTTATCCGCACCTGGAAGAGGCCTACAAGGTCGGCGAGCTGTTATTCCCGCACCTGGATGTCGCCATTCCGGAAATTCCGCAGCCGCAGCGGCTCCAGCTGCAGGGCGAAGCCGTGGCGAACGAATTCATTCCACGTAAAGCCGCACAGAGCTAAGGAGCGACCATGTCTGCCACCTCACAAAAATGGCTGCTGCGCGCCGCGCCGTGGTTTTTACCCGTCGGCATTGTGGCTCTCTGGCAGCTCGCGTCGTCCACCGGCTGGCTGTCGAGCCGCATTCTGCCCTCTCCGGAGGGTGTTGTAGAAGCGTTCTGGTCGCTGAGCATCAGCGGTGAGCTGTGGCAGCACCTGGCGATCAGCTCCTGGCGCGCGGCGATCGGGTTTTCCATCGGCGGCAGCATCGGTCTGGTCCTGGGCCTGATCAGCGGTCTTTCACGCTGGGGCGAGCGGCTGCTGGACACCTCCATCCAGATGCTGCGCAACGTGCCGCATCTGGCGCTGATCCCGCTGGTCATCCTGTGGTTTGGGATTGATGAGAGCGCCAAGATCTTCCTCGTGGCGCTGGGCACGCTTTTCCCCATTTACATCAACACCTGGCACGGCATCCGCAATATCGATCGCGGTCTGGTCGAGATGGCACGCAGCTACGGCTTGTCCGGTTTTTCCCTGTTTATTCACGTGATCCTGCCGGGCGCCCTGCCCTCCATTATGGTCGGGGTGCGTTTCGCGCTCGGCCTGATGTGGCTAACGCTGATTGTGGCGGAAACCATCTCGGCCAACTCCGGGATTGGCTACCTGGCGATGAACGCCCGCGAATTCCTGCAAACGGACGTGGTGGTGGTTGCGATTATCCTTTACGCCCTGCTAGGCAAACTCGCCGACGTCAGCGCCCAGTGGCTGGAGCGCATCTGGCTGCGCTGGAACCCGGCCTATACACTTCAGGAGGCGAAAGCATGAATACTGCACGACTGAATCAGGGGACACCGCTACTGCTGAACGGCGTCACCAAACGCTACGGTGAAAACACCATTCTTAACGGGCTGGATCTGCATATTCCCGCCGGACAATTTGTGGCCGTTGTCGGGCGCAGCGGCGGTGGAAAGAGTACCCTGCTACGGCTTCTGGCCGGGCTGGAAGCCCCCAACGGCGGCGACATTCTGGCAGGGACAACGCCGCTTTCGAATATCCAGTACGATACCCGCATGATGTTCCAGGACGCGCGCCTGCTGCCGTGGAAAACGGTTATCGACAATGTCGGGCTCGGTCTTAAGGGCAACTGGAGGGATGAAGCCCGCCAGGCGCTGGCCGCCGTTGGGCTGGAAAATCGAGCCGATGAATGGCCTGCAGCCCTTTCGGGTGGACAGAAGCAGCGCGTGGCCCTGGCGCGCGCGTTAATTCACCGTCCGGGCCTGCTGTTGCTTGATGAACCGCTGGGCGCGCTCGACGCCCTGACGCGAATCGAAATGCAGGATTTGATTGGATCTCTCTGGCAAGCACACGGCTTTACGGTACTGCTGGTGACGCATGACGTGAGCGAAGCCGTCGCAATGGCCGACCGGGTGCTGTTAATAGAAGATGGTAAAATAGGTCTGGATCTGACAGTGGATCTTCCGCGGCCTCGTCGCGTGGGCTCGGCAAGACTGGCGGAGCTGGAAGCGGAAGTGCTGGATCGGGTGATGAAGCGTGGAGGTACGGAGTTACAGCAAGCTAAGGCTAATGCCTGATGCCCTCACCCCGGCCCTCTCCCACAGGGAGAGGGCCGGGTTAACTTTTATTACGCTAAGGCTTTAGCAATCTTCTCGTACAGATCGCCAGACAGGTTTTCCAGCCCTTTCAGCTGCTCAAGCGCGGCACGCATTTTCGCCTGACGCTTCGCATCGTAGCGTTTCAGACGGATCAGCGGCTCAATCAGGCGCGACGCCACCTGCGGGTTACGGCTGTTCAGCTCGGTCAGCATTTCCACCATGAACTGATAACCGCTGCCGTCTTCGGCGTGGAACGCGGCCGGGTTGCTGCTTGCAAACGCGCCAATCAGCGAACGCACGCGGTTTGGGTTGCTCAGTGTAAAGGAACGATGCTTCAGCAGGCTGCGCACGTTGCTAAGCGCATCGGCCGCCGGGCTGGTCGCCTGCAGGATGAACCACTTGTCCATCACCAGGCCATCCTGATGCCACTTGTCGTCGTACTCCTGCATCAGCGCATCACGACACGGCAGCTCAGCGGCAACGCTTGCACCCAGAGCGGCCAGCGCGTCGGTCATGTTATCCGCTTCATGATACTGCTTGCTCACAAGGGTGTTCGCCAGCTCGGTTTCACCAAACGCCAGGTAGCGCAGGCAGGTATTACGCAGAGAACGTTTACCAATGTCCGCGTGCTCAACGCGATAAGCATCAAGCTTGTTGGCGTTATAAATGGCGAGGAACTCGTCCGCCAGTTCAGCAGCCAGCGTACGGGTCAGCGCTTCACGCACCGCCACGATCGCGATCGGATCGATAATCTCGAACAACTCGGCGATTTCCGTTGCTGACGGCAGGGTCAGAATTTCAGCGGCGAGCGCCGGGTCAATCTTCTCATCCAGAAGGATCGCGCGGAACGCGTCAGCCACGTGCACAGGCAGCGACAGCGGCTGGCCCTGCTGGTGACGGTTTACGTTGATCTTGATGTAGGTCGCCAGCAGGCTTTGCGCCGCATCCCAGCGGGAGAAATCGTTGCGCGCGTGACGCATCAGGAACGTCAGCTGCTGATCGCTCCACTTGTACTCCAGCTTCACCGGCGCGGAGAATTCGCACAGCAGAGCAGGCACCGGCTGGAAGTAGACGTTATCAAAGATAAAGGTCTGCTCGGCCTGGGTCACGTTCAATACGTGGTGTACCGGGTGGCCGCCCTTCTGCAGTGGGATGACTTTGCCTTCGTTATCGTACAGCTCAATGCTGAACGGAATATGCAGCGGATATTTCTCTTCCTGCTCTGCCGTCGGCGGCGTGCGCTGACTGATGGTCAGCGTGTACTGCTCGGTTTCCGGATTGTAGTCGTCTTTGACGGTAACAATTGGCGTACCGGCCTGGCTGTACCAGCGGCGGAAGTGGGAAAGATCGACATTAGAAGCATCTTCCATTGCCTGCACAAAATCGTCGCAGGTGGCCGCGCTGCCGTCATGACGCTCGAAGTAGAGCTGCATCCCTTTCTGGAAGTTCTCTTCCCCCAGCAGGGTGTGGATCATACGGATAATTTCTGCGCCTTTTTCGTACACCGTCAGGGTGTAGAAGTTGTTCATCTCAATGACTTTATCCGGGCGGATCGGATGCGCCATTGGGCTGGCATCTTCTGCAAACTGCAGGCCGCGCATGGTTCGCACGTTGTTGATGCGGTTCACCGCGCGTGACCCCAGATCGGAGCTGAACTCCTGGTCACGGAAGACGGTCAGGCCTTCTTTCAGGCTCAGCTGGAACCAGTCGCGGCAGGTGACGCGGTTACCGGTCCAGTTGTGGAAATATTCGTGGCCGATGACGCGTTCGATGTCGAGATAATCTTTATCGGTGGCGGTATCGGTGCGCGCCAGCACGTATTTGGAGTTAAAGACGTTCAGCCCTTTGTTCTCCATTGCGCCCATGTTGAAGAAATCGACGGCGACGATCATATAGATGTCGAGGTCATATTCGAGGCCAAAGCGCTCCTCGTCCCACTTCATGGAGTTGATGAGCGAGGTCATCGCCCACGGCGCGCGGTCCAGGTTGCCGCGGTCAACAAACAGCTCCAGCGCCACCTCGCGGCCTGAGCGTGTTTTGAAGGTGTCGCGCAGCACGTCGAAGTCCCCCGCCACCAGCGCAAACAGGTAGCACGGTTTCGGGAACGGATCCTGCCACTGAACCCAGTGACGGCCATTCTCCAGCTCGCCTTCGCCCACGCGGTTGCCGTTGGAGAGCAGGAAGGGATACAGGGTTTTATCGGCGATGATTTTGGTGGTGAAGCGCGCCAGGACGTCCGGGCGATCGAGATACCAGGTAATGTGGCGGAACCCTTCCGCTTCACACTGGGTACACAGCGCCACGCCAGACTGGTAAAGCCCTTCCAGCGCGGTATTGGCGGCCGGGCTGATTTCATTCACGATGCGCAGCGTAAACTGTTCCGGCAGGTTGTCGATGACCAGCTGGTTGTTTTCTTCTTTATAGTCCGACCAGGCTTCATCGTTAATATGCAGGGAGACCAGCGTCAGGTCTTCGCCATCCAGACGCAGCGGCACGGCAGTTGCGCTGTGGCGCGTCACCTGACTCACCGCCGTAACAACGGTTTTAGTGGCATCCAGGTCAAAAGTCAGATCGATTTCGCTAATCAGATAATCCGGCGCACGGTAGTCGTGGCGGTATTTGGCTTGTGGCTGTTGTGTCATAGAAAACCTTATGCATCGTTTGTCGAGTAACGTTTCAATATATTCCTGTTGCGCAAAACGCGCTATGCAGAATGTTCATCTTTTCAGGGGCAAAACCTTTTTTTGCTACATTTGTATAACACGGGGCACAAAATGCCCTCGACCATAAAACGCGCTTATGTTGTGATCGGGGTTCAATAAATCACTAAACAAGGTATACTCCGGAGTTGTTTATTGTACTAAACGCTCCTGTGAGAGGATGCTACTGCGCACCTATGACTCAATTCGCTTCTCCAGTTCTGCATACGTTGCTGGATACCGACGCGTATAAACTGCATATGCAGCAAGCCGTTTTCCACCACTACTATGACGTTCACGTCGCGGCGGAATTCCGCTGTCGTGGCGACGACTTGCTCGGTATCTACGTAGACGCCATTCGTGAACAGGTCGATGCTATGCAGCATCTGACGCTGCAGGACAAGGAATATCAGTGGCTTTCTGGCCTGCCTTTCTTCAAAGCCGACTACCTGAACTGGCTGCGCGATTTCCGCTATAAGCCGGAGCAGGTCACCGTGCTTAACGATAATGGCAAGCTGGATATTCGCCTTGAAGGTCCGTGGCGGGAAGTGATCATGTGGGAAGTGCCGCTTCTGGCGGTGATCAGTGAACTGGCTCACCGCTACCGTTCGCCGGAAAAAGGCGTCGAGCAGGCGGTCGCCGCGCTGGAAAATAAACTCGCAGCCTTCTCCACGCTGACCGCAGGCCTGGACATGTCCCGCTTCCGCCTGATGGACTTTGGCACCCGCCGCCGTTTTTCGCGCGACGTACAGGAGGCCATCGTTAAACGTCTGCAGCAGGAGCCGTGGTTCGTGGGCACCAGTAACTACGATCTGGCCCGTCGCCTCAACCTGACGCCGATGGGCACCCAGGCGCACGAGTGGTTCCAGGCGCATCAGCAGATCAGCCCTGACCTGGCCAACAGCCAGCGAGCGGCGCTGGCCGCATGGCTTGAGGAGTACCCGAATCAACTCGGGATCGCCCTCACCGACTGCATTACGATGGATGCCTTCCTTCGCGACTTTGGACCTGAATTTGCAGAGCGATATCAGGGGTTACGCCACGATTCAGGGGATCCGATCGAGTGGGGCGAGAAGGCGATTGCCCATTACGAGAAACTTGGCATTGACCCGATGAGCAAAGTGCTCGTCTTCTCGGATAATCTCGACCTGGCGAAAGCGGTCGAACTCTATCGTCATTTCAACACCAGAGTGAACCTGAGTTTCGGGATTGGTACCCGGTTGACCTGCGACATTCCTCAGGTAAAACCTCTGAATATTGTGATAAAGCTGGTGGAATGTAACGGCAAGCCGGTGGCGAAACTCTCCGACAGTCCGGGTAAAACCATCTGCCATGACAAAGCGTTTGTCCGCGCATTGCGCAAAGCGTTCGATCTCCCCTTGATTAAAAAAGCCAGTTAAGCGCTTACGGGAGCCTTTATGGCTCCCTTCCCTTATTTATTTCTCAATTCTTCTCTTTTGACTGCGAAATTTACTTGTCTGATAGCGGATGGCAGGTAACATAGATATCCCCCCATAAGGGTGGACAAGTATTTATTTTTTCCGACTATTAACAGAGAGAATATTATGAGCGTTGTGCCTGTAGCCGACGTACTCCAGGGCCGTGTCGCCGTTGACCAGGAAGTCACCGTGCGCGGATGGGTGCGTACCCGCCGAGATTCTAAAGCTGGCATCTCCTTCCTCGCCGTCTATGACGGTTCCTGCTTTGATCCTGTACAGGCCGTCATTAATAATTCTCTGCCCAATTACAATGATGACGTTCTGCACCTGACAACGGGCTGTTCCGTTATTGTCACCGGCGTGGTTGTAGCATCACCGGGTCAGGGCCAGAGCTTCGAAATTCAGGCTTCTGCCATTGAAGTCACCGGCTGGGTTGAAGATCCGGATACCTATCCGATGGCGGCTAAACGTCACAGCATCGAATATCTGCGTGAAGTGGCCCACCTGCGTCCACGTACCAACCTGATTGGTGCGGTGGCGCGCGTGCGTCATACGCTGGCGCAGGCGCTGCATCGTTTCTTCGATGAACAGGGTTACTTCTGGGTGTCTACCCCGCTGATCACTGCGTCCGACACAGAAGGTGCCGGTGAGATGTTCCGTGTCTCTACGCTGGATCTCGAAAACCTGCCGCGCACGCCGGAAGGTAAAGTGGACTATGACAAAGACTTCTTTGGTAAAGAGGCCTTCCTGACCGTTTCCGGTCAGCTCAACGGCGAAACGTACGCCTGTGCGCTGTCTAAGATCTACACCTTCGGCCCTACCTTCCGCGCAGAAAACTCCAACACCAGCCGTCACCTTGCGGAATTCTGGATGCTGGAGCCGGAAGTGGCGTTCGCCGACCTGGACGATGTTGCGGGTCTGGCGGAAGCGATGCTCAAGTACGTCTTCAAAGCGGTGCTGGAAGAGCGTCCTGACGACATGAAATTCTTTGCAGAACGCGTAGACAGCGATGCAGTAGCGCGTCTGGAGCGTTTTGTCTCAGCCGACTTTGCGCAGGTGGACTACACCGACGCGGTGGCGATCCTCGAGAAATGCGGTGAGAAGTTCGAGAACCCGGTTTACTGGGGCGTAGACCTGGCGTCTGAGCACGAGCGCTATCTGGCCGAGAAGCATTTCAAAGCGCCGGTTGTCGTTAAAAACTACCCGAAAGACATTAAGGCCTTCTATATGCGCCTTAACGAAGACGGTAAAACCGTTGCAGCGATGGACGTCCTGGCGCCGGGCATTGGTGAAATCATCGGTGGCTCTCAGCGTGAAGAGCGTCTTGACGTGCTGGACGCGCGTATGGAAGAGATGGGGCTCAACCCAGCTGACTACAGCTGGTACCGCGATCTGCGCCGTTACGGTACCGTACCGCACGCCGGTTTTGGTCTGGGCTTCGAGCGTCTGATTGCCTACGTTACCGGTGTTCAGAACGTACGCGACGTGATTCCGTTCCCACGTACTCCACGTAACGCCAGCTTCTAATCGCTAAAAGACTAAAATGGCCAGCATCTGCTGGCCATTATTTTATTCTGTATTGTCAGTTTTCGTCAGCTTAAAGTCAGCGTCTTTAAACCTTCGCCCCGTCACAATCACTACCTGTTACGTTTTGTTTCCGCGAAACATCCAGCCACAAAAAATAAACCCTAGTCTTATTGCGATTATTTCACCATCGGGCAACAGCACAAATTTCGACCATTTTTACAGCCATCCAGAAGGCTTTCAGTAGTCATAAGAAAAACCGGGTCGTTTAGCGTCTGTTTATATGAATTGCCTTTATCCAAATTAATCATAAGGAATTCATATATATAGGATATGCTCTGTTGTTTAATTCGCCAGGGCACTCTGAAGTTTGAGGTGGTTCACAAAGTTCCCAAAAATACATATTTAGTTACACATATTTTCTTTCTGTTACTCAATCTTGAGAATTGTAGCACTTTCAGGCTAGCGAAACGCTTCGGCGAATGGAAAGATGCCTGTCAGATACATAAAGACACCTAACTCTCATCAATAGTTCCGGAAATATTTATTGACAGAATTTATTGACGGCAGTGGCGAGTGTCATAAAAAAACCAATGAGGGTAATAAATAATGATGAAGCGCAATATTCTGGCAGTGGTAATCCCTGCCCTGCTGGTAGCCGGTGCAGCTAACGCTGCAGAAATCTATAACAAAAACGGCAACAAGCTGGACTTCTACGGTAAAGTTGTGGGCGAACACGGCTTCACCACTTCTGGCGTACACAAAAATGCTGACTCCTCTTATGGCCAGATCGGCTTCAAAGGCGAAACTCAGATCAATGATCAGCTGACCGGTTACGGCCAGTGGGAATACCGTGCACGCGCCGGTGCAGCTGAAGGTGACCAGACTAACGTAACTCGTCTGGCTTTCGCTGGCCTGAAAATCGCTGACGCGGGTTCTCTGGACTACGGTCGTAACTACGGTATCGTGTATGACGTAGAATCCTACACCGATATGGCTCCATCCTTCTCTGGCGAAACCTGGGGTGGCGGTTATGTTGATAACTACATGACCAGCCGTTCTACTGGCCTGCTGACCTACCGTAACAACAACTTCTTCGGTCTGGTTGATGGTCTGAACTTTGGCGTTCAATACCAGGGTAAAAACGATCGTAAAAACCTGAATGAAGCAAACGGCGACGGCGTTGGTCTGTCACTGGGTTACGAGTTCGGTGAAGGCTTCGGTCTGATCGGTGCCTACAGCACCGCTAACCGCACGCTTGAGCAGAAAAAAGATGGTAAAGGCGATAAAGCTGAATCCTGGGCTGTTGGCGCGAAATACGACGCAAACAACATCTACCTCGCGACCGTTTATGCAGAGACTCGCAACATGAGCCGCCTGGGTAACAGCGGCGAAAACTATGTTCCGAATGATGATGGTAATGTTTATAACATTGCTAACAAGACTCAGAACTTCGAAGTTATCGCACAGTACCAGTTCGACTTCGGCCTGCGTCCTTCCGTTTCTTACGTTCAGTCCAAAGGTAAAGACTTGAACGGCATCGGCGACCGTGACCTGGCGAAATACATCACCACTGGTGCGACTTACTACTTCAACAAGAACTTCAACGTGTACGGTGACTACCGCTTCAACCTGCTGGACGACAAAGATGCGTCCACCAGCTGGGTTGGCTCTGACAACCAGGCTACCGTTGGCGTAACCTACCAGTTCTAATCAGAACACCACTTTGTTATATGCTTAATGAACAGGGCTTCGGCCCTGTTTTTTTATGCCTGACAGAAAATAATGGCGACTTTTGAAAAGCCGCACGCTTTTCGTCGCAAACGGTTGGCATTTTGTAAATCTACCGTTAACCTGATAGCGGATTTCACTTCTGTAATCACAATGGAACTTCGTCATGTTTGAGAACATTACCGCCGCTCCTGCCGACCCGATTCTGGGCCTGGCCGATCTGTTTCGTGCCGACGACCGCCCTGGCAAAATCAACCTGGGTATTGGTGTATATAAAGATGAAACCGGCAAAACTCCGGTACTGACCAGCGTTAAGAAAGCTGAGCAGTATCTGCTGGAAAACGAAACCACCAAAAACTACCTCGGTATTGATGGTATCCCTGAATTTGGTCGCTGCACCCAGGAGCTGCTGTTCGGTAAAGGCAGTGCAATTGTGAGTGACAAACGTGCCCGCACAGCACAGACCCCAGGCGGTACCGGTGCGCTGCGCGTGGCGGCGGATTTCCTTGCGAAAAACACCTCTGTTAAGCGCGTTTGGGTAAGCAACCCAAGCTGGCCTAACCACAAGAGCGTGTTTAACTCTGCGGGTCTGGAAGTGCGTGAATACGCCTACTACGACGCGGCAAACCACTCTCTCGACTTTGACGGCCTGCTGGCGAGCCTGAGCGAGGCGCAGGCAGGTGACGTGGTGCTGTTCCACGGCTGCTGCCATAACCCAACCGGTATCGACCCGACGCTTGAGCAGTGGCAACATCTGGCGAAGCTGTCCGTAGAGAAAGGCTGGCTGCCGCTGTTTGACTTTGCCTACCAGGGCTTCGCCCGTGGCCTGGAAGAAGATGCCGAAGGCCTGCGCGCGTTCGCAGCCGTGCACCAGGAGCTGATTGTCGCAAGCTCATATTCCAAGAACTTCGGTCTGTACAATGAGCGCGTGGGTGCCTGTACGCTGGTTGCCGCTAACGAAGAGACCGTCGATCGTGCGTTCAGCCAGATGAAATCGGTTATCCGCGCTAACTACTCTAACCCACCGGCACACGGTGCGTCTGTTGTTGCGACTATCCTGAGCAACGATGCGCTGCGCGCTATCTGGGAACAAGAGCTGAACGATATGCGTCAGCGTATTCAGCGCATGCGCCTGCTGTTTGTGAACACCCTGGCTGAGAAAGGCGCGGATCGCGACTTCAGCTTTATCATCAAACAGAACGGTATGTTCTCGTTCAGCGGTCTGACCAAAGAGCAGGTTCTGCGTCTGCGTGAAGAGTTTGGCGTGTACGCCGTGGCCTCTGGCCGCGTGAACGTTGCAGGCATGACGCCTGACAACATGGCGCCACTGTGCGAAGCGATTGTCGCCGTACTGTAATTTGCGCCCATAAAAAAGCCTGCGTTATGCAGGCTTTTTTTATTCGGGTTACCAGACAGGCATTTCATCCTGAAGGAACGGGTTATGGAGCCGTTCATAGCCCAGCGTCGACATCGGACCGTGTCCAGGGATAAACGTTACATCATCACCCAGCGGCAATAACTTCTGTTTAATCGACTGAATCAGTTGACCGTGATCGCCGCGCGGAAAATCGCTGCGTCCTACGCCACCTTTGAAAATCACATCGCCGGAAATCAGCAGACGGGACTGGTCATCAAAGAAGACGATATGGCCTGGCGTATGCCCAGGACAATGCAACACCTGTAAAGTCACATTCCCTATGCTAACGCGCTCTCCTTCGTTCAGCCAGCGATCGGGCGTCAAAGGCTGACACTCATCCAGGCCAAACATGCGGCTTTGGGCGGGTAACCCCTGCAGCCAGAACTCATCTTCTTTTTCCGGACCAACTATCGGCACGCCGTAGTGTTCAGCCAGTTCAGCCGCTGCACCCACATGGTCGAGGTGACCATGCGTCAGTAAAATCTGCATGAGCGTCACGCCGCTGTCGGCGACTTCCTGCTTGATCTTCTCAGCGTCACCGCCGGGATCGACAAGCGCGGCCAGTTTAGTCTGTTCGCACCAGATGAGAGAACAATTCTGGGAGAACGCGGTAACCGGAATAATACGATAGTTCATACTGCTCCTGTGTTTCGTTATTACCAGTGCCGAACCGGACCGGTATCAATATGCACAAAGTTGCTGCTGGGGTAATATCCTACACCACCTGCGCGCATAGATAACGCAGCTTTGCGAATATTGGCTAACGAAACGCCTTCAATATGGAAATCCATTGCCTGTCCCTTCGTGTGATAGCTTTTTTTCGCTACCCCGCGACTGTGGGCGCGCAGTTCATTATTGGTATCAATCGAACGATAGCCAGAAATGAGCTGAACCGGCTTGCTGGTGCCCAGCAGGCCCTGAAGGCGGAAAAGCTGATCAAACAGTCCTGGATCGATGGCTTTTATTTTATTCGCGCGGAAATCACGGAAAAAATGGTTAAGTCTTGCTAATTCATCCTGAATATAGCCTCTGCCATCGAAAAACTCCGCTTTTAGCGACTCACCGGTATGCAGGTTGTTGAGCGTTAAAACTCGCGGACGAGGTGTCGAGAGGGTGGCAAATGCTGGCGTCGGCAAGATGGCCGCTGCGCCAAGCGCAACACCACCTAACGCCAGCAGTTTGCGGCGATTAGCGTCAAATTTGTCCATGATAATCAGGTCTACAGGTAAAAGAAATCGTAATATGCTTAGCGCACGAAGGGCACCTTAACTGGCAAAACCGGGTACGTCAAGGCGCCCAACCCCAGTGAATACGCGGCTTGCAGCGATATTGCCCCTTATTCACCCTAACTTACGACAATCATTTTTCCCGAACTGCTTCATTTACCTGATTAATTGTTCCGCTTTTGGCAAAATTTGTGCGCCGGATCGCGCGGTGAGATCATAATTGTAAATATCTGTACGGTACTGAGTACGCCCGTCTTCGCCAACAAACGCCGTCAGATAGTAAAGATTGACCGGAATGTTGTGTCGAATATTAACGTAACGCGTATCCCCCTGCTTCAGGGCATCGGAAATGCGCGTATCGTTCCAGCCCGCATCCTGCAATAGCATATTGGCCAGCTCCGAGGCTTTGTTCACGCGTACGCAGCCAGAACTCAGCGCGCGAGTATCTTTCTGGAACAGATTGTGGTTCGGCGTATCGTGCAGATAGATAGCGTCTGAACTCGGCATATTGAATTTGTAGCGCCCTAAAGAGTTATGCGCCCCGGGTGCCTGCTGGAAACGGAACGGCAGATTAGAAGCCGTAATTGTCGACCAGTCGACCATATAAGGATCGATGGCCTCTTTACTGTTCCATCCGCGCATCACCGTATAGCCATGACGTTCCAGATACCCCGGATCGTTCCAGACCTTCGGCAGAATGTCTTTTCTCGCCAGCGTCGGCGGCACGTTCCACGGTGGGTTAACCACCACGTTATTCAGCGCGCTGCTCATCATCGGTGTTTTACGATCCGGACGCCCGACAATCACGCGCGACGCCAGTTTTTCGCTACCGTCCTGATAATAGACCAGGGAATAAGCCGGAATGTTAACCATAATTCCGGTAGAGAGTGTTCCAGGCAGCAGGCGCAAACGCTGGATATTGAGCGCCAGCACACCTGCCCGCTGCGCAGGCGATACGTTCAGCCAGTCTCGCGTCGTCTGGCCAATGACGCCATCGGCCCCCAGCCCCTGTGCGGTCTGGAATTGCTTCACTGCCGCAACCAGCTCGCGATCGTATGCTGCGGGTTTATTGCTGACGGCAATCGTTTTTTTCTCTTTCACGGGAGCTGACGGGCTGACCGCCGCATTTTGCGGATCGTCGCCTGGCAACGCAATATGTGGCCCGCCATCAAGAAGACCGGAACGAGTCAGGATCTCGCGCAGGGCAGGCACATCGCTGCTCCACTGCCCCGGACGCAGCGTCGCGGTGCCGCGCATCTGAGGCCATGGGCGCGAGTCACCAACCAGCGCGAGGAGCGACTGGTGCAGAGTGGCATATTGTGGGTGCGCCGGTGCGAGGCTGGCGATAAAGCGCGGCAGTTCGCCGTTATCCAGCGCTAACTGCCATTGGTTAATCACCGACAGTGCCGGCGTCGCCAGCTTGTACGGCTTATCGCTGTAAAGCCAACGGTTGCCGTTGACCGGAATACCCGCCACGAACTGCAGGTAGCCCATCATGGCATCGGAAAGCACCACGTCCCGCGCCTGCCCGGTGACGGCAGGATCGGTTAACAGCTCAACCCATTTTGTAAACTGCGGCTGAAACCCTGCAATCGCGACCTCCGCGAGCTGTTGCTGGAAGGCGCGCACGGCATCGCGGTTTTCCCACATCGGTTTCATATCGCGGGCAGCATAAAGGAGCGTGAGCTGATTGAGATAGACAGGCGCGTACCCGGACGGCAGCCCCGACTGCAGCTGCTGGCTGAGCGATTCGGCGTCGATACCTTCCGGCAGCGGCTTAATACCGGCCATGATAGCCGTTGCCGGAGACTGGTCCAGAGGCTGGGACAACGACGTTGGCTGCGCGCCTGTCGTTGCCGAGCTGTCAGTCGGCACAATTTCAGGCTCGTCGGCCTGGGCGGTTAACAGCGGAGCAAACATCACTGCCAGGCATAAACTCAGCGCCGACAGCTGACGACCACATTCTTTCTTAAGCAACATCCCTTGCCCCCTGTTTTCACGACATGCCCATCACGTTGGGGCTTTCTTTCATTATAGGTAGACGGCTAAGCTGTTGCCTTACCTTATGTAAAGAAGTTTAAAGATAACGCAGCCCTAAGCACAAGTTAAGTTTAAAAAAAAGCGGCGCCAGGGCGCCGCTTCGGGTCAGAAGACGCTTCAGGAAGCGTCCGCCGTGGTTTCAGGCAATGATTCTGGCGGCTGCGGTGCAAAGCCACGCAGCCCAACAACGTGAACGTGTTCGCTGTTCTGGAACACTTTACGCACCAGCTTGTAGGTTGTCCCTTTTTCGGGACTGATGTTCTCAGGTGCCGCAATGATGAGCTGCATATCGAGACGTTCGCAAAGCTCAAAAAGCGTGGCAATGGAGCGCGCATCAAGACGCGCAGCCTCATCAAGGAACAGCAGTCGGCATGGGGAGATGTCTTTGCCGCGCAGGCGGCGCGCTTCGTCTTCCCAGCTCTGTACCACCATCACCAGAATTGACATACCGGTACCGATCGCTTCACCGGTAGAGAGCGCTCCGGATTCCGCACGCAGCCAGCCGTCTGAGCCACGGTTTACCTCAACTTCCATTTCCAGATAGTTTCGGTAGTCCAGCAGCTCTTCACCGATGGTTTGCGGCGTACGCTGTCCCATATCAATCTGCGGGTTCAGGCGCTGATATAGCTTCGCCAGCGCTTCGGAGAAGGTCAGACGGTTACTGTTAACAGATCCTGATGCTGCTCGTGCTGCTCAGAAAGCACTTCCAGCAGGGTGGCATGCGCTTCACGCACGTTAACGTTGAGGCGCACGCTGTTCACCTGACCAAACGACACGCTCTGCAGCCCCTGGTTGAGCTGGCGGATACGGTTCTGCTCGCGCTGAATGGTTTTACGAATAATGTTCGCCACGCTGCGGGAGCTGATTGCCAGCTTCTGCTCGCGGGAGGTCAGCTCTTCCGTCAGACGGCACAGCTCGATTTCCATCTGTTCGATGGCTTCGACCGGATCGTCAGTACGGATGATGTCCTGGCGAATACGCTCGCGCAGGTGCTGGTAAACCGCCACGAAGAACTGGATTTTACGTTCAGGACGTTTCGGATCCTCAGACATACGCAGGACATCGCGCAGGTGTTCGTTATCCGCCACCGCCAGACGCAGGGCACCCAACGCCTTATCCGACATGGAACGCAGCTCATCGGCGGAGAGATATGCCAGCTCGCGACGGTGCAGACGACGCTCGACGTTATTGTCTTTCACCATGCGCATCACCGCGCACCAGCCCGCCTTGGCGGTCACGACCTGCTCACGCATTTCATGATAATCACGTTCCAGCTTGCGCAGGCGACGGGTCAGGTTATCCATTTCCGCTTCGCAGAAGGTCAGCGCTTTTTCCAGCTGATTACGACGAGCGCGGTTATTGCTGAGCTGCGAATGCAGTTCGTCACGACGGATACGCGCGCGCTCTTCTGCCCCGCTATCGGCACGAACGCCGATGTCCTGAAGCTCTTTCTGCAGATCGTTTAACAGCTCTTTCTTGGTGTCGAAGGAGCTTTTCAGCGAGGCCAGCACCTGGTTGTACTGGTTCAGCTGAGCGGAGTGGCTGCGCATTGCTTCGCGGGCGCGAGTACGTTCCGCTTCAGCCTGCTCAAGGCGCTGACGCAGCTTTTCGTTCAGGTCACTGTTACCGCTCAGCATTTCCGCCGAATCGGAGTAACCGAAGTGGGCGCGACGCTGCACCACCTCCGTCAGGGCAAACGCCTGCTGACGCGCCTCGCGCTGCACCTGCTGCGACCAGGCATAGTCTTCTTTCAACTGCTCAAACTGTTCCGGGTCGCTCTGCAGGACAGACACGACCGGCTCCAGCTTCGCCAGCTGATTACCGTGCTGCTGCACGAAGCGCGCAGCTTCCTGCGCTTCATCCAGACGCTCCTGGATCTCGTCCACGCGATCGGCCAGGGTGTCATCCGCCAGCAGATTCAGGCGCGGCAGAATGCGGTTAAGGGCAGCAACCCCCTCTTTGGCCTGTTCAAACTGAACTCGACTCTGCTGGTTATCACTTTCATGGCTGGCAATCGCACGTTCAAGCTCGCCACGGCGGGTATTGAGCTTGCGGATTTCGGCTTCCGGATCCGCGTCAAATGCCACGGCGAGATGGCTGCCGATAAAGCGGCTGAACGCCTGGTGCAGGCGCTGGGTTTTCTGCACGTCAAACGACAGGGTCGCAAAACGTTCCGACAGCGTTTCACGCTCGGCGTGCAGGCTTTCGATGCGGCTTTCGCGCGCGGCGCGGCCAAACAGCGGCAGCTCAGGGAAGCGGGAATAGCGCCACTGACGGTCGGCGATTTTCACCACCACCGCTTTTTCCAGCTCGTCGACGCTGAATACGCTGTCATCGAACGACTGCGGATCCCCTTCGATCAGGTAGAGATCTTCCGGACAATCTTCCAGGCCGGCAAGCTGCTCAGAAATCAGCGACAGATCCGGGACCACTATCGCGTTGCGGGATGGACCGTACAGCGCGGAGAAGTACGGGGCATCATCAAGACCTACGTCGTCATAAATCTCGGACAGCAGCACGCCGCCAAAACGCTCGGCGAGTGCATTCAAGCGCGGATCTTCTGACCCGCCCGGCTGGCTTAAGCGTTCAATTTCTTCGTCGACGTCACGCTTGCGCGCGCCCACTTCATCACGCTCAACAATAGCTTCGCGCTCGCGCTCCAGCAGCTGCTGCAGGTATTCTGTCACTTCCTGGCTGGATTCGAACTGCTCGCCGCACTGTTCGCTGAGCTGGTTCAGGCTGCTTTGAGCCGCCAGCCAGACCGGCGCACGCTGCAGAAGCGCTTGCGAACGGGACTGAAGCTGCTCCAGCTCCTGACGCAGAGTCATACGCTGTTCGCTGGCGCTGGAGACCGTGTCTGAAAGCGCAGCGATACGCGCTTCCAGCTCCTGATGCAGGGCCTCAAGCTCGTCGAAATCGTAATTTTTTCCCTGACGCTTGCAGAATTCCGCCAGCAGACGCTCGGCTTCCTGCTGCTCGCGCAGGCGCTGCTCCAGCTCGTTCAGACGCATACGCAGCGGCTGAACCTGCTCGGCCAGATGGCGCTGGTTCACGCCGTCGCGCAGCAGCTCACGGGCAACGTCCCAGGCTTCGCTACGCGCCAGCGGGCCGTTAATCGCAACGACTAGCTGATAAGCCTGCTCAAATTGGCTGTGCGCCGTTTGCGCGACGCTCATTTTCTGTTCGAGGGACAGCAGTTTTTCGGTGGCTTCCTGCTCTTTGGCCTGGAAGGTATCCAGCCACTCGTCGGCGCTTTCCGGCGTCAGGTCAGGCAGATGGCACAGCTCTTTCGCGCGCTGCAATGCCTGCAATGCCTGGGTGTACTGAATCGCGCGCGTCTGCTGCACGTCCAGCGCCTGCTGGTAATCGGCAAGCTGGCTTTTCAGCTCATCCACTTCCAGCTCGGCGGCTTCGGCGCGGGCTTCGTTCTCTTCCTGCATGTCGGCGGCTTCGGCCACCACTTCATTTTGCTCTTCGAGACGGATCTGCAGCTCGTCGAGGTCCGCTTCATAGCGCTCGATTTTTTCCTGCTGACGCAGCGCGGTTTGCACCAGGTTCAGGTGATCGCTGGCGGCCTGGTAGTCGGCTTCCAGGTCGCCCTCGGCACCGTTGTGCTCACCGAGTTCGCGCGCCATTTCGACGTGCTTGTACTGCTCGGCCACCAGCTGTTTACGGGAGGTAAACAGCTCGCGACGGTATTCTAATGCCTGATCGAGGTGGACGCGGCGCTCGTTGGCGTGGCGCATGTAGTCCGCCGCCACGTAGTTGGTGGCTTCGCTGATCAGGTGTTTAAACAGGTCACGATCGGACTGGGTAACGCGAATCGCTTCCAGCGTCATACGGTTTTCACGCAGCGCCGCTTCCATATCCTGGAAGGCCTTACGCACCCCGCTGTTTTCCGGCAGCAGGTAGTCGCGCAGGGAGCGGGTAATCGCGCTGGAGATACCGCCGTACAAGGACGCTTCGATCAGGCGGTAGTATTTGCTACGGTCTGATGCGGTGCGCAGACGACGCGCCACCACGCCCAGATCGAACATGAGCGAGTGGTAGTCGGTAATCGAGTTGAACTGCTTGAACTGCACGCCTTCAATGGCTTCCAGTTTATCCTTCAGCTCCTGCAGCGTCAGCACGCGCGCCTGGCGTTCATTCAGGGTTTCCGTCAGCAGCGCCGTCGGCTGCACGGAGGTCGGCAAGCCCTGAATCGCAAACGGCTTGATATCCACTTTACGGTCACGGCCGGCGACCTGCTGCAGGCGCACGCCCACGACTACACGCTGATGGCGGGAGTTAATGACGTCCAGAACCGAATAACAGACGCCGGCCTTCAGCTTACCGTGCAGACCTTTATCACGGGAGCCGCTTGTTGCTCCCGCTTCGGTGGTGTTACGGAAGTGAAGCAGCGTAAGGTCAGGGATCAGCGCCGTGACAAAGGCCGCCATGGTGGTGGATTTACCCGCCCCGTTACCGCCGGAGAGCGTCGTGACCAGCTCATCCAGATCGAACGTTCGGGCAAAGAAGCCGTTCCAGTTAATCAGCGTCAGTGAGCGAAATTTACCGCGTTCAATCATTACTCTTCCTCCCCGCTATCCGGCAGATTCTCTTCATGCTCATCATTGAGCTGCAAATGGTTTTCCACCGGCATCGCTTCACCGTCGCGGATCATGCGAAGCTGCGCTTCACGCGCGTCATCGCCCGCACGCACGTCGGCGCCGAAGCGGAAGACAGATTCCGTAATGCGGAATTTGCTGCTGTCGTGGCCCATAAACCAGACCATTCCCAGACGACGCAGACGGTTCAGGGAAGAGCGAACCTTTTCCTGTAATTTCTGACGGTCAAGATCCGAACCCGTGGAACGGTTGTTCACCAGCTTGAGCAGCTTGCTCTCATCTGCCAGCGTCAACAGCTCGTCGTAAAGTTCCTGCTGGGTGAAGATTCCTTCATTCGCCAGACGTTCCGGGCTGAGGTAGAGGTAGCAAAGAATTTTGCCGACCATCATATCCAGCTCGGAGAGCACGGAACGCGGAATCAGCGTCGTGGAGCGCGGGCGCAGGTAGAAAAACCCTTCCGGCGCGCGGATAAGCTCCACGTTGTAGCGCGCGTAAAACTCTTCCAGGTACTCCTGGAAGTCCATCAAAAAGGCGTGATTATCCAGCTCGTCTAAGCCAATGTGACGACCGGCACGCAGCTGGCTGTCCAGCGCCGGAAATAACGGATTCGCCAGCGCCTGTGCCAGCTTAACCGGCATCACTTGTTCAATATTTGTCAATGACATGCGCCTGTACCTTGGCTCCGTAATCGTTAATTGGCTGCCACTTCGGCGGCAGTCCGGTGAAATCTGCTTGCGCGATACCCAGGCGCACCGCCTGGTCTACCACAATGCGGGCAACGTCGAAGTGGCGCGCACGAGGATATTGCGCCAGATAGTCGCGCACCACGAGTCCAAGATCCAGCGGAGCTTGTCTGGTTTTGTAGACCGCGAGCTGTTCTTCGATCATCGCCGCAAGCTGCTCGCGAATTTCGTTAAATTCTTCGTATTCCAGATCCGGCGGCAGTTCACCGGTCACCTCTTCATCGCGCAGCGCCATCTCTTCGTCACGCATATCCAGCAGACGATCGGCATTGGCATAGGTCAACGCCCACGGCGCATCGAAATAGGTCTGTACCGACTGACGCAGACGCTGAGCAAAGACGCGGTTTTTATCCATATCGATCGCGGTACGGATAAATTTATGCACGTGTCGGTCATAGCCGATCCACAGGTCGATCGACTGCTGGCCCCAGCTGATAATACGGTCGAGTTTGCTCTGCAGGTCGAACACCAGACGGTCAATAAAGTGCAGATCGTCGTGCGCCAGGGTCGCATCCTGGATGCGCAGAAGGTTCGCCTGAAGCTTATCCCCTGCCGCTTCCAGCGTATCCTGGAGCTCACGCAGCGTGCCGGAGGTTTCTGACAGCAGAAGTTCGCAGCTGGAGATGGCCGCTCGCCAGTCTTTATTCAGCAGCTGCGCGATATCGTCTTTCACCTGCTGCTGCTGCTCGTCCATCAGTCGCTGGGTGAGATCGATACTATCGAAAATCTCGGCCACCGAATATTTCAGCGGCGCGTAGACGTTACGGTGCCAGTGGAATTCGTCACCGTTTTCATCCGCCGCGTCGGCGGCGCGCTTAAGCTCACCCGCCACGATCGAGAGCTGCATGGAAAGACGCAGCGTGGAAAATTCACGCTGGCGGATATAATAATCGGTGATGCCGATGCCCAGTGGCGTCAGACGATAGATGGCGTTTCCTTCCGCCTGCTCGCTGGTAAAGCGGTTCAGCAGACGTTGACGCACCATATCGTTGATTGCGTTGTTGGCACGCACGCTAATGGTTTCGCTGGTTTGCTCAAACGCATCACTGACATGGCGGAACGCATCCACCAGTTCACCCTCGCTCATTTCACCATCCAGCCGTTCGCCGTTCAGCGTGGCAACCGCCAGCAGGAAAGAGAGTCTGTCTACCGGCAGCGAGATGGAGAAATCGTTTTTCCTGGCCCAGGCAACCAGTTCGGGGACTGTCTGGGAAAATTCACTCATAGGTTATCCTTGCATCTGCGGCTTGTGCGCGGTGACGTGAATATAGCGGCCAAGGCTGATAAAAGGCTCCTGACGGCAATACCGCGTTTCTAATTCTGTTAAGGTGTCAAAACAGTCACGCTGTTTGTGTTTTTCACGCAGATAATCATGAAACACCCTGACGCCCGTCTTCCCGACTATCTGCCAGCCAATCGCTTCCAGCCAGCCATAAACCTGCTGTGGATCGCGCGGATAGTCCGGGGAAAGCGTGCGCTTTTTCTTTTTGGGCATCCCGACCTGAACATAGTCGAAGTTTCCTGCAACCATGTTGTGCATCAGAAAGCCGTTAGCATTGTAGAACATCAGCGACAGCGTGCCGCCCGGGCGCAACATCGACCACAGGGTTTGTAACACGCTTTGCGGATCGGCAACCCACTCCAGCACCGCATGAAACAATATCAGATCAACCTGGGTTTCCAAATGCTGTGCGATGTCCTGAGCGGCGCATTGTATAAAATGCATGTTGTCGCTCACACCTTTCTCTTCTGCCGCACGCGTCGCCCGGGCGACCATTTCAGCAGAAAGATCGCAAAGCGTGACGTGATGACCGCGTTCAGCCATTTTTATGGCCGTCTGCCCTTCACCGCCACCGGCGTCCAGCACGCGCAACGTTTGACCACCGAACGTAGCCAGAATAGTGTCCAGATCCTGCCAGAGGATCGTCTGACGGAGCTGCCCTTTCGTGGTGCCATAAATGTTGCGCGAAAACTTTTCCGCGATGTCATCAAAATTGCGATCCCGCATTGGGAGAGTTCCACTCGCTAACTGCAAAACCGCTATTTTGTCACACCCGCGCGGAGAATGAACCTCTCTGGTGTAATATCACGGGTAATCACCTGCTATATGGTCAAAAAAGGAACCAAAAAGGATGCTTTTTACCCTTAAGAAATACATTGGAGGGATGATGCTTCCCCTTCCGCTGCTGCTCATCATCATCGCGCTGGGGCTGGCGCTGGTGTGGTTCAGTCGCTTTCAGAAAAGTGGCAAAACGCTTATCACGCTCGGCTGGTTAGTCTTGCTGCTGTTAAGCCTGCAACCGGTCGCGGATGGTCTGCTACGCCCCATAGAAAACAAGTACCCGACATGGCAGGGAAAGCAGAAAGTGGCGTACATCGTGGTGCTGGGCGGCGGATATACCTGGGATCCTGACTGGGCCCCCAGTTCAAACCTGATCAACAACAGCCTGCCGCGGCTGAACGAAGGTATTCGCCTCTGGCTGGCGAATCCGGGATCAAGAATGATCTTCACCGGCGCGGCGGCCAAAACGAACCCGGTGAGCACGGCTGAAGCGGGCGCCAGGGTCGCGGAATCGCTCGGCGTACCGCGTTCTTCAATAATCACTCTCGACAGCCCAAAAGATACCGAAGAAGAGGCTGCCGCTGTGAAGCAGGCGATTGGCGATGCCCCGTTCTTACTGGTGACCTCCGCCTCACACCTGCCGCGCGCGATGATTTTCTTTGAGAAGCAAGGCCTGCACCCGCTTCCCGCGCCGGCAAACCAGATGGCCGTCGACGCGCCGCTCAACCCGTGGGAGCGGGCTATCCCCTCCCCGGCGTGGCTGATGCATAGCGACCGCGTCGGCTATGAGACGCTTGGACGCCTCTGGCAGTGGCTGAAAGGATCGTCAGGCGAGCCAGGGCAACAGTGATTTTGTTGCCAGATCGAAGTTTGCGCGATTAAAACGTCCGGTGTTCACCAGCTGCGCGACTTCGTCCCAGAGCAGGTACAGCCAGCGCCGCCAGAGAAATGCTTCCGCAACAGGGGCGCGCTGAAGGTAATGCCACAGTAAACCTTCCGCCGCCCCGCTGTCGCTGAGCCTGAAGAGCTCATATTCGCGCGGAGCCCAGAGCATGATCCCCGGCCCGAGCATCGCCAGAAGCTGATCGCTGCGGGCATCTTTGAGCATGCTGCGCAGGGTGAAATTACCGTGGATCAAAACGCAGTTGTCATTAAAACCGTCGAACAGTGCCGGTAGGCACTCGCGGGTGCGAAACAGAATGCGTTTGTCCTGCATGGTTAAACCGGTATTGTTGAACTGGTTAAGCGTCCCCCAGAGCACTTCCACCCGCTGGCGGTACCACTGCGGCCACAGGTTTTCCTGAGTGCTGTCGACCGGACCAACAAGCCCGCGGCTATCCTGACGGTGCCAGGCCAGCAGCGCCTCGACAATCTGGTCTTTTAACTGCTCCCAACGTTCCGGCGTGCGCGCAGGCGCTTCAACGGACACACCGCGTAAACGCTCAATCAGCAGCACGTCCGGGCCGGGGTGTTCCTCGTGGGTCATTACGCCGTACACCGTCGGCATACGGACGGTCCCCTCCCGCGCCAGCATCGACATTTTCCATGCAAGCTGCCTGGCAACTCCCGGCGAGGTGAAACTTCTGGCCATCAGCGGCATTGGGTTGCCCTGACTGTCATACAATGACCAAAGCGCGGTATCGGCCTTTTCACTCACGCATTCGACCCGGCTTAATTTCTCACCCAGCAGATGGCTAAGTTCGGCACGCAGCTGTTCCATATGAGATTACCCCCATTAAGACTACTGCTTTTATAATGAGCGTCCTTAATGAAGTTGTCACCCGGAAGAGATCAATCAGGAAAAAGAAAGTGAAAAATAAAGCGGAGAGTGCATCCCTCACTGAGGAGAGATGCCGGTAAGATTAACGCAATTCGGCTCGAACGCGCTCAAGATCTTCAGGGGTGTCTACGCCCGTGCCGGGAACTTCCTCAGCAACGGCAACGTGAATTTTCTCGCCATACCAGAGCACGCGAAGCTGTTCCAGCATTTCGATATGCTCCAGCGGGCTCGGCGCCCAGGCCACATAGCGACGAATAAAGCCGGCGCGATAGCCGTAGATCCCTATATGGCGCAGGAAAGTATCACCAATGGTCTCTTTAGAAAGCGCAAAGCGATCGCGATCCCACGGAATCGTAGCTCGGGAGAAATAGAGCGCATAGCCTTCCGCATCCATGACGACCTTCACCGCATTCGGATTGAATGCCTCTTCAGCGTGGTGAATGGGTACCGCCAGCGTGGCCATTCCGACCTGACGCTGGGCCAGGTTTTCGGCCACCTGACGGATAATCACCGCTGGGATCATCGGCTCGTCACCCTGCACGTTTACGATGACCGTATCATCACTGAAACCACATTTCTCAACCACTTCCGCCAGACGTTCGGTGCCGGACTGGTGATCGGCGCGGGTCATGCATACCTCACCGCCTGCTGCCTCAACCGCACGGGCGACGTCAGGATGGTCGGTAGCAACAATCACGCGATCGGCACCGGATTCACGCGCGCGTTCAAGAACATGCACAATCATCGGCTTGCCGTTGATATCCACCAGCGGTTTACCCGGCAGACGCGTTGAGGCATAACGCGCAGGGATAATGACAACAAAACTCATGGTTTGCTCTCTTCTGCTACCAGGGAGCGGGATTCATTTTCCAGCAGTACCGGAATGCCGTCACGCAGCGGGAAAGCCAGGCTGTCCAGCTTGCAGATCAGCTCCTGTTTGTCCTGGCTATAGTAGAGTTTGCCGTTGCATACCGGGCAGGCAATAATTTCAAGTAAACGGTGATCCATAGTTCCTCCGTATGGGTAATAGCTAAAGCTTAACACATTCCCTTTTCAGGGCGTGCCTGTTTCCCAGCCACTTCGACAGGATGTAAACAATCCATCAGGTACCCGGCCCAGCGTCACGTCGCGGGCACCCTGCCAGCGCGCGAATTCGCTAATGGCGGACGTTAACCCTTTTTCCAGGCTCGCCGTCACCCTGACGCCTTCTTGCAGATAAAGCGCAATGATTTCAAGCGTTCCGGTCTTGCGGTGCATTTTGGCATCCATACGCCCGACCAGTTGCCCCTTGTGCAGCAGCGGTAAAACAAAATAGCCGTACTGGCGCTTTGGAGCCGGGGTATAACATTCCAGCCGGTAGCTAAAATCGAACAGCTGCTCGGCGCGTTTTCTGTCCCAGACGACCGGGTCGAAAGGCGACAGCACCGCACTGTGGGTTGCCTGAAGTTTCTCCTCCAGGGCCAGAGGCAGTAGCGGGAGGAGATCCGCATGCAGCCACATTTCGCCCAGCGTTTCCACCGTGACGGGGATGATGCGCTGTTCGCGTTGCCAGATGTCCAACAGCGGTTTCAGCGCGGGCTGGCGAAGGCGGTAATAGTCTGCCAGCCATTGGGGGCGGAAAATCCCTAGGCTGCGGGCGCTGTTCTCCAGCATGATGGCCTCGGCAGTCTCCTGAGTAAGCAGGTCACGCTCGTCGTCCCAGTGCGGCATCACGCGATGCGTCAGGTCGTAGACGCGCTGAAAATTACGCCGCTCAATCACCATGACTTTACCTGAGGTGAACAGCCCTTCGAGATGACGTTTGTGCGGCTTCCACTCCCACCAGCCGCTGGTGCCTTTGCGCGGGTGTTCAAAATCGGCGGAACGTACGGGACCGTTATCCTGAATATGCGCGATGAGCTGCTCAATTTCAGCGGCATGTTCCTGCATCCACGCCTGTCGGTATTTCCAGCCCATCTTTTCCGGCGAGAGCATGCGGTGACGAACCAGGGCAAAATCGCTGCGGGGCAGAAAGCAGGCTTCGTGCGCCCAGTACTCCATTAACTCCCCCTTGCTTAGCGCTTCATCCAGCCACTGCAAAGGATAATTCCCCAGTCGACTAAAAAGGACCAGGTAAGGGCTACGGGCCACAATGTTAATGGTGTCGATTTGAAGCAGCGACATGCGCTGGACGGTAGAGAGAATATCGGCAGGCTGTGCGCGGCGGCGGGGCTTTTTGAGCAGCCCCTGCGCGGCAAGGTGTAAATGACGTGCGGCTGAAAGCGAGAGTTGCGGTAATGACATGCGTTTTCCTGTCAGTCTAAGCGCCACCGGAACCGCGTAAGCCTTTACTGCACCAACGCAATCAGTTCCTGGAGCAAGTGTTCCGGCTGCTCGCCGCTGAGTTCAGCGTCAACCGGCAGATACCACCAGTTATCTTTCGCAAAGGCACGGCATTTTACCGCATCTTTTTCGGTCATGATCAGCGACTGTCCGGGCAAAGTCAGGGCGTCAACCTGCCCTTCCACCAGCGCCTGGTGGTCGGCCAGCGGAACGCGTTTTTCAAGCCGGGCACCACACTGTTCCAGCGTCGCGAAGAAGCGCGGGGGATGACCAATTCCCGCCATCGCCACCGGTGAAGGTAGTTCAGCAACCGACCGGCGTTCACCCGTCGCCAGGTTGACCGCCAGACCCGGCTGCAGGTGCATCGGGATTTCACCCGATTTTGCCTCTCCACCGTTCACAATCACCGCATCAACGGACTTCAGTCGCGAAGCACGTTCACGCATAGGGCCGGCAGGCAGCCACCAGCCGTTACCAAAACGGCGAACACCGTCGATGACCACGATCTCTTTATCACGCGCCAGGGCATAGTGCTGCAAGCCATCGTCAGTGATGATGATTTGTACCGCCTGTTCGGCAAGCAGTGCCTGAACGGCGTCGCTGCGCACCGGAGAGACCGCAACCGGCGCGCCGGTACGCTGGAAAATCAATACCGGTTCATCACCCGCTTCGGCTGTCGTGGTTTCCGCCGTCAGCAGCAGCGGATAACGCGCCGCTTTGCCACCATATCCGCGCGATACCACCCCTGGGCGGATGCCGCGTTTTTGCAATTGCTCCACCAGCCAGATCACCACCGGCGTTTTACCGTTGCCCCCTGCCGTAAGATTACCGACAACCACAACCGGCACCGGCGCGCGCCAGGCACGCTTCAGCCCCAGACGGTAAAGCAGACGGATAATTCCGCTTACCAGGCCGTATAGCCAGGATAGCGGCAAAAGCAGCAGCCACAGCGGGTTCTCACCGGACCAGATACGTGCAATCATTCGCCAAACTGCATCTTATGAAGCTGGGCGTAAACGCCGCGGTGCTCCAGCAGGTCAGCATGGCTTCCGCGTTCAACAATGATACCGTCCTCAACCACGACGATTTCGTCAGCCTGCTCGATAGTCGACAGACGGTGTGCAATCACCAGCGAGGTACGATTCTTTTGCAGCTCATCCAGCGCAGACTGAATAGCACGTTCTGATTCCGTATCCAGCGCAGAGGTCGCTTCGTCCAGAATCAGAATCGGGCTATCGCGCAACAGCGCACGCGCAATGGCGATACGCTGACGCTGACCGCCGGAGAGCAGTACCCCGTTTTCACCGATTATCGTATCCAGGCCGTTATCCATCTTATTGATAAAGTCCATTGCGTAGGCCATACGCGCGGCGTTCTCAATCTGCTCGCGGCTGTACTCATCAGTGCGCGCGTAAGCGATGTTGTTGGCGACCGTATCGTTAAACAGATGCACGTTCTGAGAAACCAGAGCAACCTGGTTACGCAGCGACTGAAGGGTATACTCCCGCAGGTCATGCCCGTCTAACAGGATCTCACCTTCGTTAATATCGTAAAAACGGGTGATCAGACTGGCAATGGTCGATTTACCCGAGCCAGAACGGCCTACCAGAGCCACGGTTTTACCCGCCGAAATGGACAGGTTGATATTACGCAGGGCCGGCGTTTCGCGGCCAGGGTAGGTAAAGGTCACATTGCGAAACTCAACGTCGCCGTTTGCACGCTCAATGACGCGCTTACCTTCATCTTTTTCCTGCTCGGAATCCAGAATGCTGAACAGGGTCTGACAGGCCGCCATCCCACGCTGGAACTGGGCGTTGACGTTTGTCAGGGATTTCAGCGGACGC
>NZ_CDRQYH010000049.1:0-28921 GCF_977039595.1 Enterobacter sp. | reverse complement strand
ATTGCTGCGCAGATATCGTCAAAGTTAAAGCGCCCTTCTTCCTGCGCCATTTGTGCATAGAACACCACCTGGAACAGCAGATCGCCCAGCTCGCCGCGCAGGTCGTCAAAGTCTTCGCGGGAAATGGCGTCCAGCACCTCATAGGTCTCTTCAAGGGTGTACGGGGCGATGGTAGCGAAAGTCTGCTCTTTGTCCCACGGGCAGCCGTTTTCCGGGTCGCGCAGGCGTTTCATGATGCCGAGCAGGCGGTCGATTTGAGTCATAATTCTGTCCTGATAAAAAAATGCCGGGTGGCGGCGTTGCCTAACCCGGCCTACGGAAGAGGATGTTTAGCCGCCGTGCAGACGACGCGCGTCAATCACATCCGGCACCTGGTTCAGCTTGCCAAGCACGCGGCCCAGCACCTGCAGGTTATAGATTTCGATGGTCATATCGATGGTGGCAAGCTGCTCGCGGGTATCGCTGCGGCTGGCGACGCCCAGCACGTTGACCTTCTCGTTGGCAAGAATGGTCGTGATGTCGCGCAGCAGGCCGCTGCGGTCGTTGGCGGTAACGCGCACCACCAGCGAGTAGCCAGCGGAATAGCTTTCCCCCCAGACCGCTTCCACGATGCGCTCAGGCGCATGGGACTGAAGCTCGGCAAGCTGGTCGCAGTCGGAACGGTGAATTGAAATCCCTCGCCCCTGGGTGATAAAGCCGACGATATCGTCCCCTGGAATTGGCTGACAGCAGCGGGCAATGTGGTGCATCAGGTTACCTACACCCTCAACCACCACGCGGCCATTGTCTTTACTGCGCTGCTGCGGCGCGTAGGTTTTCTGCTGCAGCTGCTTCAGCGCCGCCGCATCCTGCTCTTCCGCGCTTGGCTTATTGAACTGCGCCTGCAGGAAATTCACCATCTGATTCAGACGAATATCACCGCCGCCAATGGCCGCTAACAGCTCGTCAAGCTCGTTGAAGTTGTAGCGCGGCAGCAGGAATTTTTCCGCCTCTTTCAGGCTGATTCCGATATGCTCCAGCTCGTCATCGAGGATCTGACGACCGGCAAGGATGTTCTTGTCACGATCCTGCTTACGGAACCAGGCGTGAATTTTCGAGCGCCCGCGGCTGGTGGTGACGTAGCCCAGGTTAGGGTTAAGCCAGTCCCGGCTCGGGTTGGGCTGCTTCTGGGTAATGATTTCAATCTGGTCACCCATCTGCAGCTGATAGGTGAACGGTACAATACGCCCGCCGATTTTCGCCCCGATGCATCGGTGTCCCACATCGCTGTGGATATGGTAGGCAAAATCAAGCGGCGTAGAGCCGGCCGGCAGGTCGACAACGTCCCCTTTCGGCGTAAAGACATACACCCGATCGTCAAAGACCTGGCTGCGCACCTCGTCAAGCATCTCGCCGGAATCGGCCATCTCTTCCTGCCACGCAATCAGCTTGCGCAGCCAGGCAATGCGGTCTTCGTGGCCAGAACGCGCACCGCCGGAGGTGCCTTCTTTGTATTTCCAGTGCGCGGCAACGCCCAGCTCGGCGTCTTCATGCATCTGTTTGGTGCGGATCTGAATCTCAACCGTTTTACCGCCAGGGCCAAGCACCACGGTATGGATAGACTGGTAGCCGTTCGGTTTTGGGTTGGCGACATAGTCGTCGAACTCATCGGGCAGATGACGGAAGTGAGTGTGTACTATCCCCAGCGCGGCGTAGCAGTCCTGCAGACGCTCCGCCACGATGCGCACGGCGCGCACGTCAAACAGCTCGTCAAAGGCGAGGTGTTTCTTCTGCATTTTGCGCCAGATGCTGTAGATATGCTTAGGCCGACCGTAGACTTCGGCGCGCACGTTCTCTTCTTTCATCGCCTGGCGCAGGCCGCCGACAAACTCCTCGATATAGTGCTCGCGGTCGATACGGCGCTCGTGCAGAAGTTTGGCAATCCGTTTGTATTCCGCCGGGTGCAGATAGCGGAAGCAGTAATCTTCCAGTTCCCACTTCAGCTGACCAATCCCTAAGCGGTTTGCCAGCGGCGCATAGATGTTCGTACACTCTTTGGCGGCCAGCACGCGCTCGTCTTCCGGCGCATCCTTTACCTCTCGCAGGTGGGCAATACGCTCGGCCAGCTTGATGACCACGCAGCGGAAATCATCCACCATGGCCAGCAGCATCCGCCGAACGTTATCGACCTGCTCTGAGGAGACGGAATCGGTATGCGCGGCTTTAAGCTGACGAATGGCCGCCATATCGCGCACGCCGTGGATCAGCGCGACGACGGATTTGCCGACGCTGTCGCGCAGCACGTCTTCGCTGACCACGTCCGCATCCGCGAGGGGGAAGAGCAGCGCTGCCTGCAGCGTTTCGATGTCCATGTTCAGCATGGACAGGATTTCAACCATCTCAACGCCGCGCCACAGGAGAAGATCGGCGTCGGGATGCCCCTGCGTGGTGCGCAGACAATAGGCCCAGGTTTCGGTTAAGCGTTCACACGACTGCTGGCTGGAAATTCCCAGACTTGCGATCCATTTTTGTGGGTCAAACTCCCCAGCTTTATTGAGATGTGCACTTCTTACCGCAACCATTGTCCTCTCCTTTAGGGACCAGGGCCTGTCGAAGTCGACAAGCCAAACAAATTAGATGTGCTCGAACAACACCATCGATTCCAGATGCCCAGTGTGCGGGAACATGTCCAGCATTGCCAGACGCTGAATCTGGTAACCCGCGCTGAGTAATGCCTCGCTGTCCCGGGCAAGCGTTGCCGGGTTACAGGAAACATAGACCACACGCTTCGGCGCGAGTTTAATAATATGTGCCATCACGCCCGGGGCACCGGCACGTGCCGGGTCGAGCAAAATTTTATCAAAGCCCTGCTTTGCCCACGGCTGTTGGGTAACATCGTCCTCAAGATTTTGATGAAAGAATGTCACATTTTGCAAGCCGTTCTGCCGCGCGTTCTCCTGCCCTTTCGCCACCAGCGCCTCAACGCCTTCCACGCCGACGACGCTGGCCGCTTCTCGCGCCAGCGGCAGCGTGAAGTTGCCCATTCCGCAGAACAGATCGAGCACCCGATCGCTTTTCTGGACATCCAGCCACGCCAGCGCTTTCGTCACCATCTGCTGGTTAACGCCATCATTGACCTGAATGAAATCCCGCGGGCTAAACGTTAAGCGTAGCCCGTTTGACGCATACCAGGGCGCCTCACCGGTAACCTGCTCAAGTATCTCGCTTTGTGGTGCCAGGAAAAGCGCCAGGTCGTGGGAATGCGAAAAGCGTTCCAGTTTTTCGCGATCTTTTTTCGACAGCGGCGCGGTGTGGCGCAGCACCATCAGCGGGCCATTGTTTGCCATGACCAGTTCGACGTGCCCGAGATGGCGTACGCCGTCCAGCCCGGAGAGGCAGATGCGCACTTCCGGAAGCAATGCCTCAAGATGGGGCACCAAAATGGGGCATTGCTTCACGTCAACGATGTCGCTGGAGCCGGCCTTGCGAAACCCCATCTCCAGACGATCCGTTTTTGGCTGATAGCTAAGGCTCAGGCGCGCGCGACGACGATAGCCCCAGGGCTCATCGGCAAGAATTTCGTTAACGTCATGTTTGAGCAGACGCGCCAGCGCGCGGCTTTTACTTTTTTGCTGTAATTCTGTGCTCGCATGCTGTTGCTGGCAGCCCCCACAAACGCCAAAATGCGGGCAGCGGGGCTTCACGCGCTCCGGGCTATCGTTGAGACGACGCTTAACCTGTCCGCGCGCGAACTGACGTTTATCTTCCGTCAGCGTAATTTCTGCTCGTTCTGCTGGCAGTAAACCTGTTATAAACAGAGCCTTACCATTGTGACGTGCTACTCCCTGACCAAACGGATCGAGGTCCGTGGCTTCAACAGTAATGATTTCACGCGTCGTCACGCGTCGCTTTGCAGAGTAGAATTGCGCCATCGCCGAGATTTTTCTCACATAAACATAATTATCTTAATTGTCCCATAACGGAACGCCATGACCAACTACAGCCTGCGCGCGCGCATGATGATTTTGATCCTCGCCCCCACCGTTCTCATCGGTTTGCTGCTGAGTATCTTCTTTGTGGTGCACCGCTATAACGATTTGCAGCGGCAGCTTGAGGATGCAGGTGCCAGCATCATCGAACCGCTTGCCGTATCCAGCGAGTACGGCATGAACCTGCAAAACCGCGAATCCATTGGGCAGTTAATCAGCGTACTCCACCGCCGCCACTCGGACATCGTACGCGCCATTTCCGTTTACGACGAACATAACCGGCTGTTTGTCACCTCGAACTTTCATCTCGATCCAGCGGCCCTGAAGATCCCGGACGGTACGCCGTTCCCGCGCCACCTCACCGTATTGCGGCGCGGCGATATCATGATCCTGCGCACGCCGATCGTGTCGGAAAGCTATTCCCCCGATGAGTCCGCGCAATCCGACGCCAAATCCAGCAATAATATGCTGGGATATGTGGCGCTGGAGCTGGATCTCAAGTCGGTCCGGCTACAGCAGTACAAAGAAATCTTTATCTCTGGCGTGATGATGCTGTTCTGCATTGGCATTGCGCTGATCTTCGGCTGGCGCCTGATGCGCGACGTGACGGGCCCCATCCGCAACATGGTTAACACGGTTGACCGCATCCGCCGGGGACAGCTCGACAGCCGTGTGGAAGGCTTTATGCTGGGCGAGCTGGATATGCTGAAAAACGGCATCAACTCGATGGCGATGTCGCTGGCGGCGTATCACGAAGAGATGCAGCACAACGTTGACCAGGCGACGTCCGACCTGCGCGAAACGCTGGAGCAGATGGAGATCCAGAACGTTGAGCTGGATCTGGCGAAAAAGCGCGCCCAGGAAGCGGCGCGTATTAAATCGGAATTCCTTGCCAATATGTCGCATGAGCTGCGCACGCCGCTCAATGGCGTGATCGGCTTTACCCGCCTGACGCTCAAAAGCGAGCTCAACCCCACTCAGCGCGATCACCTGCACACCATTGAACGCTCGGCCAACAATCTGCTGGCGATCATCAATGACGTGCTGGACTTCTCCAAGCTGGAAGCGGGCAAGCTGATCCTGGAAAGCATTCCCTTCCCGCTGCGCAGCACGCTCGATGAAGTGGTGACGCTGCTCGCGCACTCGTCGCACGATAAAGGCCTGGAGCTGACGCTTAACATTAAAAACGACGTGCCGGATAACGTTATTGGCGATCCGCTGCGCCTGCAGCAGGTCATTACCAACCTTGTCGGGAATGCCATTAAATTCACCGAAAGCGGTAATATCGACGTCCTGGTAGAGAAACGCTCGATCAGCAGCAATAAGGTCCAGATTGAAGTCCAGATCCGCGATACCGGCATCGGTATTCCGGAGCGCGACCAGTCGCGTCTGTTCCAGGCGTTCCGTCAGGCGGATGCCAGTATCTCCCGCCGTCATGGCGGCACCGGTCTGGGGCTGGTGATCACCCAGCGTCTGGTGAACGAGATGGGCGGCGATATCTCTTTCCACAGCCAGCCAAACCGCGGTTCAACCTTCTGGTTCCACATTAATCTGGACCTTAATCCGAACGTGCTGACCGACGGTCCGATGACGGACTGCCTGAAGGGCAAGCGACTGGCCTATGTTGAGCCTAACGCCGCAGCGGCGCAGTGTACGCTCGACATATTAAGCACCACGCCGCTGGAGGTGGTCTACAGCCCAACCTTCTCCGCCCTGGCCGTTGAGCATTACGACATCCTGCTGATGGGGATCCCGGTCACCTTTACCGGCGAGCTGACCATGCAGCAGGAGCGGCTGGCGAAAGCCGCGTCGATGACGGACTATCTGCTGCTGGCGCTGCCTTGCCACGCTCAGCTGAATGCAGAAGAGTTAAAAAATGACGGAGCCGCCGCGTGTCTGCTAAAACCGCTCACCGCGACCCGTCTCCTGCCCGCGCTCACGGAGTATTGCCGTCTTAGCCAGCATGCCCTTCCGCTGATTAACGATGAGCAAAAATTGCCGATGAGCGTGATGGCGGTGGATGATAATCCGGCCAACCTGAAGCTGATTGGTGCATTGCTTGAGGACCAGGTTCAGCATGTTGAGCTGTGCACCAGCGGCGCGCAGGCGGTTGAACAGGCTAAGCAGATGCAGTTCGATTTAATCCTGATGGATATTCAGATGCCGGGCATGGACGGCATCCGGGCCTGCGAGCTGATCCACCAGCTGCCGCATCAGCAGCAAACGCCGGTCATTGCGGTCACCGCACATGCGATGGCTGGCCAGAAGGAGAAGCTGCTGAGCGCCGGGATGAACGATTACCTGGCAAAGCCCATCGATGAAGAGAAACTTCATAGCCTGCTGCTGCGATATAAGCCGGGTCATATCGGCGGGACGTACACGGTTTCCAGCGAGCAGGCTGAGGTAAGCGTTAATCAGAACGCCACCTTTGACTGGCAGCTTGCGCTGCGCCAGGCGGCAGGTAAACCCGATCTCGCCCGCGACATGCTGCAAATGCTGGTCGCGTTTCTGCCGGAGATCCGCAATAAGGTGGAAGAGCAGCTGGTGGGTGAAAATCCGGAAGATCTGCTGGACGCGATCCACAAGCTGCACGGCAGCTGCGGGTACAGCGGCGTGCCGCGGCTGAAAAACCTCTGCCAGCTGCTGGAGCAGCAGCTGCGTGCCGGTACGCCGGAATCGGAGCTTGAACCGGAGTTCCTGGAGCTGCTGGATGAAATGGATAATGTGACGCGGGAAGCGATGAAGGTGTTGGGGAGCTAAGGTAAATGCCCGGTGGCGCTACGCTTACCGGGCCTACAATTGCGGGTGCGGCCTGATGCCCTCACCCCGCCCCTCTCCCACAGGGAGAGGGAGAACTACATTCCCTGCCCCACTTTCAGCACCGCAGCGATATTCCTTGCGGTCATCCTGACGTTCTCGCTGGCATTTTCCAGCGCGTCTTCCAGCGAGCAGATGGTGTAGATCACGCTAAACACCGCATCAATGCCGTGATCGTGTACGACGCCAACGTCCGCCGTCAGGCTGCCTGCAATGCCGATAACGGGTTTGTTAAAGCGTTTCGCCACCTTCGCCACTCCCACCGGGACTTTGCCGTGGATCGTCTGGCTATCAATGCGGCCTTCACCGGTGATCACCAAATCCGCATCGGCCACCTGGTCGGCCAGGTGTAGCGCATCGGTCACGATCTCAATGCCCTGGCGCAGCTGCGCGCCGCAAAAGGCGTACAGCGCCGCCCCCATGCCACCCGCCGCTCCGCCGCCAGCAAGGTTTAGTACGTCGATATCCAGATCCCGGGCAATGACTCTCGCATACTGCGCCAGCGCGTTGTCCAGGGTGACGATCATCTCAGGTGTGGCACCCTTTTGCGGGCCAAATACGGCTGACGCACCGTCCTTTCCGGTAAGCGGATTCGTGACATCACATGCAACTTCTATCCGACACTCCGCCAGACGTCTGTCCAGCCCGCTCAGGTCGATACGCGCGAGTTTTCCCAGTTCGCCTCCGCCCTGCCCAAGAGGTTGTTCGCTCGCGTCGAGCAATTTAGCGCCCAGCGCCTGCACCATCCCTGCTCCGCCGTCATTGGTGGCGCTGCCGCCAATGCCAATGATGATATGCTTAACGCCCGCATCCAGCGCATGCCGAATCAGTTCGCCCGTGCCCCAGGAGGTGGTTTTCAGGGGATTACGCTGTGAAGGGACGACCAGCTCCAGGCCGCTTGCCGCCGCCATTTCAATAAAGGCACTCTGCTCGTCACCGGATAAGCCATAAAACCCGTCCACGCGCTCACCCAGCGGGCCGGTCACCGGAACATGCACAATGCGTCCATGCGTTGCCGCGATCATCGCCTCAACCGTCCCTTCGCCGCCGTCCGCAACCGGCAGTTTGACGTAAACCGCCTCGGGAAAGATCTCGCGAAAACCACGTTCTATCGCTGTCGCAACCTCAAGCGCACTCAAACTTTCCTTATACGAGTCCGGTGCGATAACAATTTTCATAAGCCATCCTTACGCATAGTCGTTACGTTAAGCATACACCACGTAAAAGACCGTTCATGGGAGCGGTCCCAATGCGTTTATCGTACCATGCACGGGCGTTTATTGTCGAATGTCCAGTCGGGGATCAGATACTGCATCGCCATCGCGTCATCGCGCGCGCCCAAACCGTGTTTCTGGTACAGCTCATGGGCCTTTATCACCTGGTCCATATCCAGCTCAACCCCCAGCCCCGGAGTGGAAGGCACCTGCACCATGCCACCTTTGATTTCAAACGGCTGCTTAGTCAGACGCTGATTACCCTCCTGCCAGATCCAGTGCGTGTCGATAGCGGTAATCGTCCCCGGAGCTGCAGCGGCAACGTGCGTGAACATTGCCAGCGACACGTCGAAGTGGTTGTTAGAGTGCGAGCCCCAGGTAAGGCCAAACTCATGACACATCTGCGCCACGCGCACCGAGCCCTGCATCGTCCAGAAGTGCGGGTCCGCCAGCGGAATGTCGACAGACTGCAATGACAGCGTGTGTCCCATCTGACGCCAGTCTGTGGCAATCATATTGGTCGCGGTTGGCAGCCCCGTTGCGCGGCGGAATTCCGCCATCACTTCACGGCCCGAGAAGCCTTGTTCAGCCCCGCACGGATCTTCCGCATACGCCAGCACGCCTTTCAGCTGTTTACCAATTTTGATCGCTTCATCAAGCGACCATGCTCCGTTAGGATCCAGCGTCACGCGCGCCTGTGGAAAACGTTTTGCCAGTGCGGTGACGGCTTCCGCCTCTTGTTCCCCGGCCAGCACGCCGCCCTTCAGTTTGAAATCATTAAAGCCATATTTTTCGTACGCGGCTTCCGCCAGGCGCACCACCGCATCCGGGGTCATCGCCTCGTCGTGGCGGAGTCGGTACCAGTCGCATTGTTCATCAGGCTGGCTCTGATACGGCAGCGGTGTCAGCCTGCGGTCGCCGACAAAGAAGAGATAGCCCAGCATTTCCACTTCGCTGCGCTGCTGTCCTTCACCCAACAGCGACGCGACGTTGACGCCCAGATGCTGACCCAACAGATCCAGCATCGCGGATTCAATCCCGGTCACCACGTGAATGGTGGTACGCAGATCGAAGGTCTGCAGGCCACGTCCCCCGGCATCGCGATCGGCAAAGGTGTTGCGCACGGTGTTCAGGACATTTTTGTACTCACCCAGCGTTTTGCCCACGACCAGCGAAATGGCATCTTCCAGCGTCTGGCGGATCTTCTCCCCGCCAGGAATTTCGCCCACGCCGGTATGGCCGGAATTGTCTTTGATAATGACAATATTGCGGGTAAAGAATGGCGCATGCGCGCCGCTCAGGTTCATCAGCATGCTGTCATGGCCCGCAACTGGAATGATTTGCATGGAAGTGACGACAGGGGTCGTAAAGGTACTCATCGTGTAATCCTTTTATCAGTGACGTCCAAAAACAGGGCGCTTACGGTCAAATGTCCAGCCGGGGATAAGGTACTGCATCGGGCCCGCGTCGTTACGCGCGCCGCCCGGTAGCTTTTTATACGCCTCATGGGCTTTATGGATCCGATCCCAGTCCAGCTCCACGCCCAGACCTGGCACATCCGGTACGGCAATTTTGCCATCTATGATTTCCAGCGGATTTTTCGTCAGTCGGGCTTCACCTTCCTGCCAAATCCAGTGGGTATCGATTGCGGTCGGGTTACCCGGCGCCGCCGCGCCAACGTGGGTAAACATCGCCAGCGAAATATCAAAGTGATTGTTCGAGTGACAGCCCCAGGTGAGCCCTCACTCATCGCACAGCTGGGCCACGCGGACTGCGCCTGAGAGCGTCCAGAAGTGCGGGTCCGCCAGCGGTATGTCGACGGCGTTAAGCATCACCGCGTGACCCATTTCGCGCCAGTTGGTGGCGATCATATTGGTCGCGACAGGTAGCCCGGTGGCGCGACGGAACTCAGCCATGACTTCTCGACCCGAGAATCCTTGCTCCGCGCCACAGGGGTCTTCTGCATAGGTCAGGACATCGCCCAGCCCTTTGCACAGGCTAATGGCTTCATCCAGCAGCCATGCGCCGTTGGGATCGACGGTGATCCGTGCATCAGGGAAGCGTTTTTTCAGCGCCCGGGCCGTTTCAATCTCCCGCTCGCCGGGCAGCACGCCGCCCTTCAGCTTGAAATCCTTAAAGCCGTAGCGATCCTGCGCCGCCTCGGCCAGCCGCACCACCGCGTCGCTGGAGAGCGCTTCCTGATGGCGCAGCTGATACCAGTCGTGATCGCCCGCGGTTCGGGCCAGATAGGGGAGATCGGTTTTATTGCGATCGCCAACGTAAAACAGATAGCCCAGCACGGTGACCGCATCGCGCTGTTTGCCGGGACCCAGCAGCTCGCAGACCGGAACACTGAGCGCCTTGCCCAGTAAATCGAGCAGGGCGGCCTCCAGGGCGGCAACCGCGTTGACGCGCAACTCGAACGTCCAGGCACCTTTACCGAACGTATCAAAATCTGCCGACTGATTGCCCTTATGCACCCGCTGAACCACCTTGTTCAGACGGGCGACCTCCTGACCCACTACCTGTGGAATGGCATCAACCAGCGTCTGGTAAATCACCTCTCCACCAGGAGCCTCGCCCACGCAGGTGTTCCCTGCGCTGTCTTTCAGCACGACGATATTACGGGTAAACCAGGCGTTATGCGCACCGCCAATATTGAGCAGCATGCTGTCCTGTCCGGCCACCGGGATGACCTTCATCTCCGTGACGGTTGGACTCGATTGCGTTGTCATCATCCACGCTCCGCTACAGGTTTAAGTTCGACGCGTTTGATATCCCCCACCAGCACCAGGTAACTCAGCACCGCCACCAGCGCATGCACACCTACGTAAATCAGCGCACCGTTAAAGGAGCCGGTGGTGCCGACGATGTAGCCGATAGCGATGGGCGTAACAATCCCGGAGATGTTGCCGAACATGTTGAACAGACCGCCGCTCAGGCCGCTGATCTCTTTCGGTGCCGTATCCGCCATCACCGCCCAGCCCAGCGCACCAATGCCTTTGCCGAAGAAGGCCATCGCCATAAAGCCGATAATCATCCATTCGGCATTGACGTAGTTACAGAACACCATGGTCATGGAGAGCAGCATGCCGAGCACAATCGGCGTTTTACGCGCGATATTCAGTGACCCCGTGCGGCGCATCAGCCAGTCAGAAATCACCCCGCCGAGAACGCCGCCGACGAAGCCGCAGATTGCCGGGACCGAGGCGACAAACCCCGCTTTCAGAATCGACATTCCGCGTGCCTGCACCAGGTAAACCGGGAACCAGGTGATGAAAAAGTAGGTCAAGGCGTTGATACAGTACTGGCCCAGATAGATCCCGATCATCATGCGCGAACCGACGAGCTGCCTGATCTGCGCCCATTTCTGGCTTAACGGCACTTTCGCCGTCGAGGATTTCTGATCCATGTTGATCAGCGCGCCGCCTTCTGCGATGTACTCCAGCTCTTTTTTGTTTACGCCAGGATGCTGGTTGGGTTCGTGGATCACTTTCAGCCAGATAAAGCTGATGACGATCCCGAGTCCGCCCATAAAGAAGAAAACGTGTGACCAGCCCACCTCATGGGTCAGCCAGCCCATAATGGGCGCAAAGATCACCGTCGCGAAGTACTGTGCGGAGTTGAAAATCGCCACCGCCGTTCCCCTCTCCTGCGCCGGGAACCAGGCCGCCACAATGCGGCTGTTGCCCGGGAAGGAAGGCGCTTCCGCTAAGCCCACCAGGAAGCGCAGCGTGAAGAGCGCGACGATAATGCCGAAGCCGCTGAAGATATCGACGAAGCCCTGCAGCAGGGTAAAGGCAGACCAGATGAAGATGGACCAGAAGTAGACCCGTTTCGAGCCAAAGCGGTCGAGCAGCCAGCCGCCAGGAATTTGCCCGATGACGTAGGCCCACGAGAAGGCGGAGAAAACGTAACCCATGCCCACGGGATCAAGGCCGATATCTTTTGCCATTTCCGAGCCGGCAATCGACAGCGTGGCGCGGTCACCATAGTTAAAGGACGTGACGATAAACAGCATCACCACTATCCAGTAGCGGGCATTGGTGCGCTTTTCAGCGCTGCTCGCTGCGTGGCTTAATGAACTCATTGTTGCACTCCTGAAACATAGCTTTCGCCTGGTTCATTCTGTACAGCACCGGTAGGGTAAGCAGAATGAGATTGGTTTTTGTCGTTTTGGTACGGCCTGAAGCCGTTTTATCGTGACCGGAAAAGTATATGAAGGAGTGCCTCTTCACCTCACCGTGCAAAAACACAGTATTAAAGGGCGTGAGGGAGGTTGTTTAGGGCATAAGCCCAGAGGAGTGGAAGGTGGTTCACGGAAATGGCGTTTGGTGCGGAGTGTAATGCCGGGTGGCGGCTACGCCTGACCCGGCCTGGAAAACCCGTAGGCCCGCGCAAGCGAAGCGCCGCCGGGCAGAGTGTTATTTGAGAAGTGAGGCCCAGTTCTCCACCCACGGGTTTGATTCGCTTTCTGGCTCCGGGTGCTCACCCGCATCAATCAGCAGCATCTCGCCGACGCGCTGGGCGCTCTGCTCCTGCAACAGCGCATCGAACTGCTTGCCGCCGCCGCAGAAGTTGGCGTAAGCGCTGTCGCCGAGGGCGATGATGCCGTAGCGAACGTCTGGCTGATAGCCAAGCTGGTCTTTAATGCCCTGGAACAGCGGCACGATGCTGTCCGGCAGATCGCCCTGCCCGGTAGTGGAGGTCACCACCAGAATGTATTTATCTTTATACTTTTCCCAGTCCGCCAGCTCCGGGTCTTCATAGACCGTGGCTTTATGACCCTGGCTTGCCAGAATCGCCTCCGCCTCTTCCGCAACCAGCAGCGAGTTGCCGTACATTGTGCCGACAAAAATGCCTACTTCAGCCATGCTATTTTCCCATAGTGAATGCGCTTACTCTTCATCCTGAACGTTGCCCGATACAAACTCAACCCTTTCATTTTCGTGGAGTTGTCCCAGCCAGCCAAACTGTGACAGCGCCTGCATCCAGACGTCGTCCAGCCCCGCGCGGATAGTCAGCGGCTCGCCGGTAAACGGGTGCATCAAGCTCAGCTCGCTTGCGTGTAACATCAGACGATGGCAGCCAAAGTGTTCGGCCGCGCTGCGGTTCTGGCGCAAATCACCGTGTTTGCTGTCGCCAATAATCGGGTGGCGCAGATGCGCCAGATGGCGTCGCAGCTGGTGCTTGCGCCCGGTTTTCGGCAGAAGCTCGACCAGGCTGTAGCGTGTGGTCGGAAATTTGCTGGTGGCCACCGGCATTTCGGTCGTCGCCATGGCGCGATAATCCGTCACGGCCGGCTGCGGGCCTTTGTCATCCCGGGCAAATTTATCGCCGATTTTGTCCAGCTCCTCCACCAGCGGGTAGTCCAGCGTGGCGGACTCGGTCAGCCAGCCCCGCACGATCGCGTGGTAGCGCTTCTGGATCTTATGTTGTTCAAACTGCTGCGCCAGCAGACGCCCCGCCTCGCTGGAAAGCCCCATCAGCAGCACGCCGGAGGTCGGCCGGTCGAGACGATGGGCGGTAAAAACATGCTGACCAATCTGATCGCGAACGGTCTGCATCACCACCACTTTCTCATCACGATCGAGCCAGCTGCGGTGTACCAGCCAGCCGGACGGTTTATTCACCGCCACCAGCCACTCGTCCTGATAGAGGATCTCAAGCGTCATGCATCTTCACCGGCAAACAGGGAATCCAGTTTTTCCAGTTCGACCAGCATGACGTCGCGCGCAGGATGCGTCGCTTCGAGCGCCATTTCATAATAGGGAGAGACAGCAAACGCCTGCGGCAGCGGATGACCGCCCTCAAGCAGGGCGTGCATGCGCGGAATTAACACCCACTGCAGCCACTCAAACGGGGCCAGCGTATCCAGGCAGAAAGGCTGGGTGCTCGCGAACGCTTCTGGCTGCGGCGCGGTCTCCTGCCACAGCTGATGTTGGCGCAAAAGGGCTTCGATGGCGTGCAACTGAGCACGAACGCTATCGTGTTGCGTCATAGTAACCTCAACTGAAAAAGTGAACGGCGCGCAGCATAGCATTGCGGAAGGCAGAAATAAAAAAAGGGAGCACTGTAAAAACAGTGCTCCCGGTTCGTTCCGCAGCATTCCAGCTACAATTCGTGCTCCCTGCTCATCCGTGACAACTTTTCCTGAAGCCCGAAGGCCTGGTCATCCGTCTACCTTTTGCATCCTTCACACATCTTCCTGACGTGTTTGTTTCATCCTGAAACGTCCTGGCCTTCCTGACCCACCGACCATCCTGACCGGTTCTCGTTCTCCTTCCTGGAGGTGTCCCTTACGCATCCTGCGTTATCCACTTCGCTTCATCCTGAAGCCTTCCTGCAGCGCCATCCTGACGAGTCCTGAGTGTGAAACGCCATCATCCTGATATTCGTTTCTCGTGTCGGCATCCTGTCGACGGAGATAGAATCCGCTATTCCGCTTCGTCTTACAACCCACTCAGCCAGCGTTGTAAGACGCGGGGACTCCCTAAAAATAATAGGACGAACCACTAATCTATTGAAAAATAGGTTGATATTAATCTGAATTAAATGAGGTAAGACTGAATGTTCCAGCGATCTCTCACAAACGTTGTAAGAGATCTCTCACACGCGATATAGCATCAGGGATTACAGAAGTGGCTCAAGTCGGGTGAGGAAATCCGCAAGAGAGGGAGCGAGAGTCTCGCGATTGCGGGTACCGATAGTCTCTTTAACCACTTCACCTGACAGGTTACAGACGGAGATAACGTCGAGCTCGCTGTCCAGCGTGGCAATAAAGAGCGTCGGAGAAAGCTTAAGGCGTTTTTGCGTGACAAGATGACCAATCAGGTTTTCCTGAACACGCTGCAGATCGTCTTCGCTCCAGGTCTGCAACAGCGTCAGCGTCATATCGGCAAAGCGCGCGGGCATATCCCCTGCGAACTGCGCGGTATAAAATGCGTGAACCGCTGGTTGTACCACAATGTCCATTGCCCGCTCAACCGCATTTACATTTTGCTCGCCGTCAAAAGGTTTTGGTTGCCAGATAACGTAATCGTCGAGCGAAGAGATAATACACGGTGAAGGTACGCCATATAAATCAGAACTTTGCGGCCACGTGCCCTGCTTTTCATGCCATGCGTCGCAGTAGCGGGTCGTAAAGGTAGTGAGGGCATTTGCAGTTTCGATGTCCACCGATTTCTCTCTTCTTGTCAGACAGGATAAACTCAGGCCATAAGTGTACCTGTAAAGTGGCTATGAAACATGTCTTACGAAAATCATCAGGCGTTAACCGGCTTAACGCTGGGTAAATCGACCGATTACCGCGATACCTACGATGCAAGCCTGCTGCAGGGCGTTCCGCGCAGCCTGAACCGCGATCCTCTGGGTCTGCACGCAGACGCGCTACCGTTCGTGGGTGGCGATATCTGGACGCTGTACGAACTCTCGTGGCTCAATGCACGCGGCCTGCCGCAGGTGGCGGTGGGCCACGTTGAGCTGGACTATGCCAGCGTGAATCTCGTCGAGTCTAAAAGCTTTAAGCTCTATCTCAACAGCTTTAACCAGACAAAATTTAACAGCTGGGACGACGTTCAGCACACGCTGGAACGTGATTTAAGCGCCTGCGCGCAGGGAAAGGTGAGCGTTTCACTGTATCGCCTGCACGAGCTGGAAGGGCAGCCAGTCGCCCACTTCAACGGAACCTGCATCGACGATCAGGATATTGAGGTGGAGAATTATGAATTTAGCGCCGATTACCTCGAAAACGCGGCGAGTGGCAAGGTGGTCGAAGAGACGCTGGTCAGCCATCTGCTGAAATCCAACTGCCTGATCACCCACCAGCCGGACTGGGGCTCGGTGCAGATCCAGTACCGCGGCCCGAAAATTGACCGGGAAAAATTGCTGCGCTACCTGGTGTCATTCCGACATCACAACGAATTCCACGAGCAGTGCGTGGAGCGCATCTTTAGCGATATTCAGCGCTTCTGCCAGCCAGAAAAACTGAGCGTTTATGCGCGCTATACCCGCCGCGGCGGTCTGGACATCAACCCGTGGCGAACCAACACCGATTTTGTGCCGGCGACCGGACGGCTGGTGCGTCAATAATATAAATATTTTCACAATATGCGCGGTATCTTCCGCGCTTTAGGTTGTGAAACGTCACGCGCCAGGGCTATTGTAATCAACAGGGAAAGACGATAATCGTCCCGTAAGGAGCTCACTTGATTACACATATTAGCCCGCTTGGCTCAATGGATATGTTGTCGCAGCTGGAAGTGGACATGCTTAAGCGCACGGCCAGCAGCGATCTTTATCAATTGTTTCGTAACTGTTCACTTGCCGTACTGAACTCCGGAAGCCTGACAGATAACAGTAAAGAACTGCTGTCCCGCTTCGAAAGCTTTGATATCAACGTGCTGCGCCGCGAGCGTGGCGTGAAGCTTGAAGTCATCAACCCGCCGGAAGAGGCCTTTGTTGACGGGCGTATCATTCGTTCACTTCAGGCTAACCTGTTTGCCGTGCTGCGTGACATCCTGTTTGTTAACGGGCAGATCCACAACGCAGGTCGTTTCCAGCATCTCGATCTGGAAAGCTCGGTACATATCACCAACCTGGTGTTCTCCATTTTGCGTAACGCCCGTGCCCTGCACGTTGGCGAAGCGCCGAACATGATTGTCTGCTGGGGCGGTCACTCCATTAACGAAACCGAATACCTTTATGCCCGTCGGGTTGGAACGCAACTCGGCCTGCGTGAGCTGAATATCTGTACCGGCTGCGGTCCGGGTGCGATGGAAGCACCAATGAAAGGAGCGGCGGTTGGGCATGCGCAACAGCGTTATAAAGAGGGACGGTTTATCGGCATGACCGAACCGTCCATCATCGCCGCTGAGCCACCTAACCCGCTGGTTAATGAGCTGATTATCATGCCGGATATTGAGAAGCGTCTTGAAGCGTTTGTCCGTATCGCCCACGGCATTATCATCTTCCCGGGCGGCGTGGGGACAGCGGAAGAGCTGCTCTATCTGCTGGGTATTCTGATGAACCCCGCCAACAAGGATCAGGTTCTGCCGCTGATCCTGACCGGGCCAAAAGAGAGCGCCGACTACTTCCGCGTGCTGGACGAGTTTATCGTGCACACGCTGGGTGAAGCCGCACGTCGTCACTATCGCATCATCATTGACGATGCCGCGGAAGTGGCGCGCCAGATGAAAAAAGCGATGCCGCTGGTGAAGGAGAATCGTCGCGATACCGGCGATGCGTACAGCTTTAACTGGTCAATCCGTATTGCGCCAGACCTGCAGATCCCGTTCGAGCCAACTCACGAAAATATGGCGAACCTGAAACTCTACCCGGACCAGCCGGTGGAAGTGCTGGCTGCCGATCTGCGTCGCGCCTTCTCCGGTATTGTCGCGGGCAACGTGAAAGAGATGGGCATCCGCGCCATTGAACAGTACGGTCCGTACAAGATCCACGGCGACCCGGAGATGATGCGCCGCATGGACGACATGCTGCAGGGCTTTGTCGCCCAGCACCGCATGAAGCTGCCAGGCTCAGCCTATATTCCTTGCTACGAAATCTGCACATAACGCTTAGCGATATCTCCTCAAAGCCGGGTCGCCCTGTTGCGCGTCCCGGCTTTTTTTATTCCCGATGTAATTCATACGAATCACTTATGTCTTTAACAAACTACGCACAAACGCAAACGATTACCTTGTTTTCTCAACCGTAAATTATCAGACTTAATCCAAATTTCCCGCCAGAAAATACTAAAAACCCATATCTTTACAGCTAAAGACACCTATATCACGGGTCAGTCTTTCAGCTCACATGTCGTTGGTGGTAGCCTTCGCGCCCGTAAATTCTCTTTGGTGTTTTTTTAACAGATAAATGGTCTAAAGATGCCCACATCATAAGTGGATTATTGCATTTGGGATCAGGATCACTGATAGATTCATAACTAGAATGTATCTTTCCGCCCGCCAATAGTTACGGGCAAAAATTATTAAAAAACCGTCACTGAACGAATTTCATATTACCGTCAGGCACTTTTTCATCGGATTTGACTAAAAACCTGACAATTCGCTTCCTCCAGGAGATATAGATGGAAACCACTCAAACCAGCACCGTTGCTTCGATTGAATCCCGAAGTGGTTGGCGCAAAACGGATACCATGTGGATGCTTGGCCTTTACGGCACGGCAATCGGCGCTGGTGTACTGTTCCTTCCTATCAACGCAGGCGTCGGCGGTCTGATTCCGCTGATCATTATGGCTATCATTGCTTTCCCGATGACCTTCTTTGCACACCGCGGTTTGACCCGCTTCGTGCTGTCCGGTAAAAACCCGGGCGAAGACATCACTGAAGTGGTTGAAGAGCATTTCGGAGTGGGTGCAGGTAAGCTGATTACCCTGCTCTACTTCTTCGCGATTTACCCTATCCTGCTGGTTTACAGCGTGGCGATTACCAACACCGTTGAAAGTTTCATGCTGCACCAGCTGCACATGACACCGCCTCCACGTGCCATCCTGTCTCTAATCCTGATTGTCGGCATGATGACCATCGTGCGCTTCGGTGAGCAGATGATTGTGAAGGCGATGAGCGTGCTGGTGTTCCCGTTTGTGGCTGCACTGATGCTGCTGGCCTGCTACCTGATCCCACAGTGGAACGGTGCAGCGCTGGAAACCCTGTCCCTGAGCAGCGCATCGGCGACCGGTAACGGCCTGCTGATGACCCTCTGGCTGGCGATTCCGGTAATGGTCTTCTCCTTCAACCACTCTCCAATCATCTCTTCCTTCGCCGTTGCGAAACGTGAAGAGTACGGTAACGGCGCAGAGAAGAAGTGCTCCAGCATCCTGGCACGCGCTCACATCATGATGGTTCTGACCGTTATGTTCTTCGTCTTCAGCTGCGTACTGAGCCTCTCCCCGGCAGACCTGGCTGCAGCGAAAGAGCAGAACATCTCTATCCTGTCTTACCTGGCGAACCACTTTAACGCACCGCTGATTGCGTGGATGGCACCGATCATCGCGATTATCGCCATCACCAAATCCTTCCTGGGCCACTACCTCGGCGCACGTGAAGGCTTCAACGGTATGGTGATTAAATCTCTGCGCGGTAAAGGCAAGAGCATTGAAATCAACAAGCTGAACAAAATCACCGCGCTGTTCATGCTGCTCACCACCTGGGCAGTAGCGACCCTGAACCCAAGCATCCTGGGCATGATTGAAACCCTGGGCGGCCCGGTCATCGCGATGATTCTGTTCCTGATGCCGATGTACGCGATTCAGAAAGTCCCTGCTATGCGTAAGTACAGCGGTCATGTGAGCAACGTGTTTGTGGTTATCATGGGTCTTATCGCAATCTCTGCGATCTTCTACTCCCTGTATACCATGTTCTGATTACCACCCGCGCCGTTTTCGGACGGCGCACTCCTCCCTCTCTGACTGAAAGCAATGGACGCATCATGATTAGCGTATTCGATATCTTCAAAATCGGTATTGGTCCTTCCAGCTCTCATACCGTCGGACCGATGAAAGCCGGTAAGCAGTTCACGGATGACTTGATTGCACGCGGCATCTTGCACGACATTACGCGCGTGGTTGTAGATGTGTACGGATCGCTTTCCCTGACCGGGAAAGGCCACCATACCGATATCGCCATTATCATGGGCCTGGCGGGAAACCTGCCGGATACCGTTGATATTGATGCGATCCCTGGTTTCATCCAGGACGTTAATACCCACGGGCGCCTGCTGCTGGCGAACGGCGAGCACGAGGTTGAATTCCCGGTTGACCATTGCATGAATTTCCATGCGGACAACCTGTCGCTGCACGAAAACGGCATGCGCATTACCGCGCTGGCCGGCGAAAAAGCGGTATACAGCCAGACTTATTACTCTATCGGCGGCGGCTTTATCGTCGACGAAGACCACTTTGGTCAAACCAGTACTTCCTCTGTCGAGGTGCCGTATCCGTACAAAACGGCGGCAGACCTCCAGCGCCACTGCCAGGAGACGGGCCTTTCCCTCTCCGGCCTGATGATGAAAAACGAGCTGGCACTTCACAGCAAAGAGGAGCTCGAACAGCACTTCACAAACGTTTGGGAAGTGATGCGCGGCGGTATTGAGCGCGGGATCACCACCGAAGGCGTTCTGCCGGGCAAGCTTCGCGTGCCGCGTCGTGCTGCTGCGCTGCGCCGTATGCTGGTGAGCACCGACAAAACGACAACGGACCCGATGGCCGTGGTGGACTGGATCAACATGTTCGCCCTGGCGGTAAACGAAGAGAACGCCGCAGGAGGCCGCGTGGTCACCGCGCCGACTAACGGCGCCTGCGGTATCGTTCCGGCGGTGCTGGCGTACTACGACAAGTTTATCCGTGAAGTGAACGCGAACTCACTGGCGCGCTACCTGCTGGTGGCCAGTGCGATTGGTTCTCTGTATAAGATGAACGCGTCTATTTCCGGTGCGGAAGTGGGCTGTCAGGGTGAAGTCGGCGTGGCGTGCTCTATGGCGGCGGCGGGTCTGGCGGAACTCTTGGGCGCAAGCCCGGCGCAGGTGTGCATCGCTGCGGAAATCGGTATGGAACACAACCTGGGGCTGACCTGTGACCCGGTTGCCGGCCAGGTACAGGTGCCGTGCATCGAGCGTAACGCGATTGCCTCCGTGAAGGCGGTTAACGCGGCGCGAATGGCGCTGCGCCGCACCAGCGAGCCTCGCGTCTGTCTCGATAAGGTTATCGAAACCATGTACGAAACCGGTAAAGATATGAACGCCAAATACCGCGAAACCTCTCGCGGCGGCCTGGCGATGAAGATCGTAACCTGCGATTAAGCCTCTCAGGAAGCCTCGTTTTGCGAGGCTTCTTCCTGTTTTCCCCACCATTCATAGTTTCACGCTGCTGACAGTGTTACCCTTCACGTATGAGATAGAAGGGAGATTATCTGTGGCCGTTCATTTACTTATCGTCGATGCACTAAACCTGATTCGCCGTATCCATGCGGTACAGGGGACGCCTTGTAAAGACACCTGCCTGCACGCGCTGGAACAGCTTATCCGCCACAGCGAGCCCACCCATGCGGTCGCGGTTTTTGATGACGAAGACCGCAACACGGGCTGGCGACACCAGCGTTTGCCCGACTACAAAGCCGGACGCGCACCGATGCCGGACGATCTTCACGCTGAATTGCCCATGCTGCGCGCTGCATTTGAACAGCGGGGCGTCCCCTGCTGGGGCGCACAGGGCAATGAAGCCGACGATCTCGCGGCCACTCTGGCCGTAAAGGTAGCCAGCGCCGGGCATCAGGCCACTATCGTTTCAACTGACAAAGGCTACTGTCAGCTGCTCTCCCCAACTATCCGCATTCGCGACTATTTTCAAAAACGCTGGCTGGACGCGCCGTTTATTGCCGGCGAGTTCGGCGTCTCGCCCGGACAACTGCCGGATTACTGGGGGCTGGCAGGCATCAGCAGCTCTAAGGTTCCGGGTGTCGCCGGTATTGGGCCGAAAAGCGCCGCGCAGCTGCTGGCCGATTTTCAGAGTCTGGAAGGGATTTACGCCCGTCTGGATGAGGTGCCGGAAAAGTGGCGCAAGAAGCTGGAGGCGCATAAAGAGATGGCGTTTATCTGCCGGGAAATGGCAACGCTACAGACGGATTTACAGCTCGACGGGAATTTACAGCAGCTGCGTTTAGAACGTTAAAACCACTACACAGTTTTTTTGCCCGGTAAGCGCAGCGCCACCGGGCAAAACAAAGCACGTACTATCGCTCGTCGCGACGTCCGCCGACCGCAGCCCACCAGCGACGAATGTGCACCGTCACCTCTTCGCGGTCGTGATACAGCTGACGCGCCTGGATCTCCACGTTAATACCGTGTTCATCCATCTGCTCCTGAATGTAGGCCAGGTTCTGCGACACTTCCTCATAGCGCTTTTTCATGGGCAGCTTGAGGTTGAAAATGGTCTCACGACACCAGCCGTTGACAAGCCAGGAGGCCATCAGCGCGGCGACTTTTGCCGGCTTCTCAACCATATCGCACACCATCCACGAGATGTTGTTACGGTTCGGGCGATAGCGGAAACCGTCTTCACGCAGCCAGGTGACCTGCCCGGTGTCCATCAGGCTTTGCGCCATTGGGCCGTTATCAACGGACGATACCCACATGTTGCGTTTCACCAGCTGATAGGTCCAGCCGCCCGGGCATGCGCCAAGGTCGACGGCGTACATACCGTTTGCCAGACGCTCATCCCACTCATCCGCCGGGATAAAGACGTGGAACGCCTCTTCCAGCTTGAGCGTGGAACGGCTTGGCGCATCGGCCGGGAAGCGCAAACGCGGGATTCCCATAAAGAAGGGAGAGTTGTTGGTGGTGTACGAATAGCCTGCATAGCAGCAGCCCGGTGCGATAAAGAAGATATGCACCACCGGACGCTTCGGCGTTTCGTAGTTCGTCAGCACGCCCGCATCACGCAGCGCCGCACGCAGCGGCACGGTGAACTTACGGCAGAACTTCATCAGCTCTTTACTTTCGTTGGTATCCGCCACTTCAACGCGCAGATCGCCGCCCTTTTCCACCACGCCCTGCAGCATGCCGACAATTGGCGTGATGCGGTCTTCCGGCGGAAGATCCTTCAGCAGCTCACCCGCAACAAACATCTGGCGAGCAAAGATCAGCGAGCTGAACGGCAGCTCGCGTGCCAGCTTGTCTGCGTCTTCGGGCTGGTAGCACTCGAATACCACATAGCCCGCGTTCTCTTTTACGCGGGCAAAGCCGAAGACTTCGCGCTTCGCCGCTTTATCGGTAATTTCCGCGGCGCACTCTTTCTCAAACCCCGGGCGACAATATAAAACAACCTTATTCATGAACAACGCCCTTGCGTTTCAGACGGATAGCTCCGATAAACATTAATACCCAACCCGCCAGGAAGCTGAAGCCACCGACGGGTGTAACGAACGCCCACAGGCGCAGATGTGAGAGCGCAAGGCAGTACAGGCTACCGCTGAATAACACGGTACCCAGCGCCATAAACACGCTGCTCCAGTAAAACCAGATACTGATACGACGCTGCATCGCCACCGCCAGCCCAAAAATAGCCAGCGTGTGGAATGCCTGATATTCAAGGCCGGTCTGGATCCAGCCCATCTCTACAGCGCCCAAAGACTTGCTTAATACATGTGCGCCAAAGGCGCCCAGTGCAACAAAAATAAAGCCACTCACCGCGGCAAAAATCAGCATGAATCGGCTGGTCATGTTTAAGTCCTGAGTTGATGCGTGCCCGGCACACAAACGTTATTGTTCATACCTGAAGCGGAATTTTTCTTGCTCGGTTGCCGCTTTCGCCAGTATCCACTGCCGGAAGGCGGCTATTTTACCCAGTTCTGCCTGACTGTCATGACAAACCAGATAAAACGCATTCTTGCTGACCAGTACATCATTAAAAGGGCAGACCAGGCGGCCTGCCTCAATTTCAGACTGCGCCATGACGTTGTTCGCCAACGCCACGCCCTGTCCGTGAATGGCAGCCTGTAACACCATCGCACTGTGGCTAAAGATGGGTCCCTGCTGCACGTTTATATGAGTAAGACCTAATTGACGGGTATAAGTTTGCCAGTCGCGGCGAGAGGCATCATGCAAAAGCGTATGCTGCGCCAGATCAGCGGGAGACTTCAGCGCCTTGTCACCCGTTAACAGCAGGGGAGAACAGACCGGCAGGAGATATTCTGCGTATAATTTCTCAACACGCAAGCCCGGCCAGTTACCGCGACCATAAAAAATGGCGACATCCACGTCATCGGCCAGCTTGTCCTCCTGACGATCTACCGCCTGGATTCGAACGTCGATTCCCGGATAAGCTGAGTTAAAGCTTGAGAGTCTGGGCACCAGCCATTGAATCGCAAAACTGGGCAATAAACTGACAGTCAGGGCCCCTTTTGCACTGCGAGCCTGTAGCTTACGCGTGGCTTCCGTAAGCTGGGAAAAAATCTCTTTAATATCCTGAAAATAGCTCTGCCCCTCTTCGGTCAACAGCAACGAACGGTTGCGTCGACGAAACAGCTTAAGGCCCAGAAAATCCTCCAGAGACTTGATTTGGTGACTTACTGCGGCCTGTGTCACAAAAAGCTCATCTGCTGCGCGGGTAAAGCTCAGGTGACGTGCTGCTGCATCAAAAACACGTAATGCATTAAGAGGTGGCAATCGCTTTGACATGGTTATCTGGCTTAGATGTTAACGGATTTTAACAAACAGGAAACAACGTTTAACCTATTAGTTTTTTTTATCTGAGCCATTATAATTTGTCCGTTGAGGAACTACCAGCAAATACCTATAGTGGCGGCACTTCCTGAGCCGGAACGAAGAGCTTTTTTCGGAATGCGTGTTCTGAAGGGCTTTTGGCTTACGGTTGTGATGTTGTGTTGTTGTGTTTGCAATTGGTCTGCGATTCAGACCACGGTAGCAACGCTACCAATTTTTCACTTCCTGTACATTTACCCTGTCTGTCCATAGTGATTAATGTAGCACCGCCAATTTGCGGTGCTTTTTTTTCGCTTGCGATCTGTTAATGCTCGATCTCTTTCATCTCTTTCACGTCCGTGCGGTTGATCTGCTGCTTGTTCCCGTTAGCATCTTTGTACGAAATCATCCCGGTATCATTATCGGTAGTCGGTTTCCCTTCCGAAACGATAGAACGACCATCGTTGGTGTGCATCACGTAGTTATTACCAGAACAGGCGCTCAGGGCAAAAGTAAACGCACAGGCAGAAATGATTGCAGCTGTCTTATTCATGATTATTCTCCTTTAGCAATTAATGCTATTCAAACCTCGATTTATAACAGGCTAAAACATCCGCCTAACACTATTTAGCATAACCTGCTTTTTTAGGGTCATCAGGATAAGCAGACAATTCTGATAGATATCAACCTCCTTGCCCTGCAGCTGAAATTGCGCGACGATCGCTATATTGAAATGAGGAATCCCATGAACGCTTTCAGCCCTGCGCAGTTCCGCGCACAGTTTCCGGCCCTGGCCGATGCCGGTATTTACCTGGATAGCGCCGCCACCGCCCTTAAGCCCCAGGCGGTGATTGAGGCCACGCAGAAGTTCTACAGCCTGAGCGCCGGGAACGTGCATCGCAGCCAGTTTGCCGAAGCGCAGCGGTTAACCGCGCGCTACGAAGCCGCACGCGATCAGGTCGCGCGCCTGATCAATGCCGAAAGCGGGAAAAACATCGTCTGGACGCGCGGCACGACCGAAGCCATCAACATGGTGGCCCAGTGCTACGCGCGCCCGCTGCTTCAGCCTGGCGATGAGATCGTCGTCAGCGAGGCGGAACATCACGCCAACCTGGTGCCGTGGCTGATGGTGGCCGAGCAGACGGGCGCACGCGTGGTGAAGCTTCCGCTGGGTGCAGACCTTCTGCCCGATGTAGCCCGTTTCCCCGAGCTGATTACCTCCCGCAGCCGCATTCTGGCGCTCGGACAGATGTCGAACGTCACGGGAGGTTGCCCGGATCTGGCTCAGGCCATTCGCATAGCCCATGCCAGCGGGATGGTGGTGATGGTTGACGGCGCTCAGGGCGTGGTGCACTTCCCCGCTGATGTGCAGGCGCTTGATATCGACTTCTATGCCTTCTCGGGACATAAGCTATACGGTCCAACCGGTATAGGGGCACTGTACGGCAAGCAAGAACTGCTGGCAAAAATGACGCCGTGGCTTGGTGGCGGCAAAATGATTACCGAAGTGTCGTTCGATGGCTTCAAAACTCAGGATGTTCCCTATCGTCTGGAAGCCGGTACGCCGAACGTGGCGGGGGTGATTGGCTTAAGCGCGGCGCTGGAGTGGCTGGTTGAAACCGACATTGTCCAGGCTGAAAGCTGGAGCCGGGGTCTAGCGACGCTGGCAGAGGAAGAACTCAAAAAGCGCCCGGGCTTCCGCTCGTTCCGCGTTCAGGACTCAAGCCTGCTCGCCTTTGATTTTGCGGGCGTACATCACAGCGACATGGTGACGCTGCTGGCCGGATACGGCATTGCCCTGCGTGCCGGACAGCACTGCGCCCAGCCGCTGCTTGCGGCGCTTGGCGTTAACGGTACGCTGCGCGCCTCGTTTGCGCCGTATAATACCCAAAGCGATGTCGACGCGCTGGTTGCCGCCGTTGACCGCGCCCTTGAAATACTGGTGGATTAATGACTAGCGCTGCTTTAGCCGGACACCCGTTTGGCACCGTCATCACAGAAGAGACCTTGAAACAGACCTTCGCCCCGCTCCAGCAGTGGGAAGATAAATATCGACAGCTGATCCTGCTGGGTAAACAGCTCCCTGCCCTTTCAGACGATCTCAAAGCGCAGGCGAAAGAGATTGCGGGCTGTGAGAATCGAGTCTGGCTGGGCGTGAGCGTCTCCGGCGAAAAGCTGCACTTCTTCGGCGACAGCGAAGGCCGCATAGTCCGGGGCCTGCTGGCCGTATTGTTGACCGCTGTGGAAGGGAAAAGCGCGGCGGAACTGCTGGCGCATTCGCCGCTGGCGTTATTTGATGAGCTTGGGCTGCGCGCGCAGCTCAGCGCCTCGCGCGGTCAGGGGCTGATCGCGCTAAGCGAAGCCGTGCACGACGCCGCACGCCAGGCTCAGGCCTGACGCTCCGCTTTCGCCATCATCTTCTTCAGGGCGTGTGACACCGCCACAAAGCCAAAGGAAGCGGTCACCATCGTGGCCGCGCCAAAGCCTGAGGCACAATCCATCCTCTTTGGTCCTTCCGCCGTGCTTTTCATCGCGCACACGGAGCCGTCCGCCTGCGGGTAAACCAGCGCTTCGGTCGAGAACACGCAGTCAACGCCCAGCTTGCCTTTGCTGTTCTTCACCACGTTAAAGTCGCTCTTCAGGCGCTCACGCAGCTTAGCCGCCAGCGGATCCTGAATGGTTTTCGCCAGATCGGCTACCTGGATCTGCGTAGGGTCGATTTGCCCACCCGCGCCGCCCGTCGTCACCAGGGGAACCTTGTAACGACGACAGTAGGCGATCAGCGCCGCTTTTGGCCGCACGCTGTCGATGGCGTCAATCACATAGCTGTAGCCTTTGCTCATATACTCCGCGACGTTATCTGCCGTCACAAAGTCGTCGATCACCGTGACCTGACATTCCGGGTTGATCAGGCGGATACGCTCCGCCATGACCTCAGACTTCGCCAGACCAACGTTATCACGCAGGGCGTGGATTTGACGGTTGGTGTTGGTGACGCAAACGTCATCCATGTCTATCAGCGTGATTGCGCCAATACCGGTTCTCGCCAGCGCTTCTGCCGCCCACGACCCCACACCACCAATGCCCACGACGCAGACATGCGCATCCGCAAACAGCTGCAGGGCTTTTTCACCATATAAACGTGCCGTCCCGCCAAAACGCTGGCGCCAGGCGTCGCTGATTACCACAGACATAAAACCTCAGATGTAAAAAGGGTGAGGTTATCCTCACCCTGAACAGTAATCCGTATTGCGCTCAGAATACCACAATCAGCCGCTGAATACGTTTCCGGCACCTGGTGCCGCCTTCAGTACCCACACGCGTCCGTAGTGATTATACCAGCCCGCGCGATGGCCTGCGTCAGGGCCAATGCCCTGATAGATGTCGAAGTGCTGGCCTTTAATCGCCCCGCCGACGTCCAGCGCCACCATCAGACGCAGCTCATACTGGCCGTTGAACTTGCCGTTGTTGTCCAGCAGCGGGACCTCAGCAAGCAGCGTGGTGCCTGCAGGAATAATCGAACGATCGGATGCTACCGACGCGCGGCCAATCAGCGGAACTGCGCTCGCCCCTTTCACCGGCGCGAAGTTTTGCGGTTTGAAGAAGACGAACGACGGGTTCTGCTCCAGCAGCTCGCGCACCTCGGCCTCGCTGTGCTTCTCGCCCCATTCGCGGATCGCCTGCATCGACATATCTTCTTTCTTCACTTCGCCGCGGTCGATCAGCACCTTGCCGATACTGCGATAGGCATGGCCGTTTTTACCGGAATAGCTGAAGAAGTTAAGTGGCGAACCGTCGCCAAAATCGATGTAGCCGCTGCCCTGAACGTCCATGATGAAGTTATCCATCAGGGAGTTGCTGTAGGCCAGAACGTAGTTTTCGCTCAGCGCACCGGCGTAGATCTCGGCGCGCGACGGGAGGCGACCGCGTTTTGGCGGCATACGGTAGATAGGATACTGGAACTCGCCCTGACGCGAGTGTCGTGCCTGGATAACTGGGGTGTAATAGCCGGTAAACTGGACGTTGCCGTAGTTATCGGCCCCTTCCATCTGCCAGGCGTCGATACCAAACTGGCGCATATTGCGCGTATCGCCGCCTGCTTTAAGCCAGTCCTGGACCGCGTTATACACGCTACTCTGGGCGCCATACAGACGCGGCGACGCGTTGCGGATCTGGTAGACCTGCTCGGAGAAATCACCGGCATTAATCGGTGCGCCGACAGCATCAGGCTGATTAACTAAAGAGAAAGGCTGGGATAACTTCCCGTCTTTATACTGTTGACCGCGATCGGTCGGTTTGGAAGAACAGGCCGCAAGAATCGCTACCATTGCGCCCGTCATCAGATACTTCGCCCAACGTCCTTTCATTATATCTCGTCTTTAAGTTGCCCATTTCCGCGTGATGAAGATAACAAACCGCCAGGGCTAATGAAATGCGATCGCATGCCCTTTGGCAAATTTTGCGCAAAAAATAGTCCAAACAACGCCATGTCGTTCAATTTACATACAAAATCATGATAAATGTGAAAAAGGGGTTGCATCACAAGTCTATCCGAGTATAGTGCGCATCCACGGACGCGGGGTGGAGCAGCCTGGTAGCTCGTCGGGCTCATAACCCGAAGGTCGTCGGTTCAAATCCGGCCCCCGCAACCAATTAAAATTTGATGAAGTATCTTCTACGACCAGTAGAAAGACGGACGCGGGGTGG